>PKTC01000122.1 GCA_002869305.1 Marinilabiliales bacterium | reverse complement strand
TAAAAGTTACCACAAAGCATTTTCGTGGGGCGACCGCACACGCAGCTTTCTAAAAGTTCAGGATGGCTGCGATTACTCCTGCTCTTATTGCACAATCCCACTTGCCCGAGGTAAAAGCCGGAATAAGAAAATATCTAAATTGGTTCAAGAAGCTCAACATATAGCAAAATCAGGGATCACGGAGATTATATTAACCGGTGTAAATATTGGTGATTTTGGTAAATCCACCAACGAAAATTTCTTCGATTTAATTATTGCTTTAGAAAAAATTCAAGGCATTGAAAGAATAAGAATTTCATCGATAGAACCTAATCTATTAAATGATGAAATCATTGAACATATAGCAAAATCAAATAAAATACAACACCATTTTCATATTCCATTACAATCTGGGTGTAATAAAATACTTGCAAAAATGCAACGACGTTATAATCGCGATCTTTTCAAGTCTAGAGTTGAGAAAATTAAGGATTTAATTCCAGATGCCTTTATAGGAGTTGATGTAATTGTTGGTTTTCCGGGCGAAACAGAAGAATACTTCGAAGAAACTTATCACTTTCTGGACGATTTAGATGTTTCTTTTTATCATGTTTTTTCTTATTCCGAACGGCCTAATACAAAGTCGGCAAATTTTGAAAATAAAATTCCTAGAAATATTGTGTTAAACAGAAGTAAAAAGTTACAAGAATTAGCTAAAAGAAAACAGCTTAATTTTTACCGACAAAACATAGGTAAGGATGCTGAAGTATTGTTTGAGGCATACAAAAGAAATAACTTGATGTATGGCTTTACTGGAAATTATATTAAAGTTGAAAATGAGTATCTTAAAGATTTTATTGGAGAAATTGCTAAGGTAAAATTACTGTCGATCTCAGAAAGTGGAAATTTAATTGTTAAAATGAGTTAAAACATGACATATCTTAACAAATATGAATTTTAGCTTTGTTATATTTGACATTTAAACTGAATCTATGGACCTCAAAAAAATCTGTTCTGAAGTAACTGAAATAACCAAAAGTGTTGGCCAATTTATACTTTCCGAAAAAAATAATATTAAAGAACTAAATGTTGAGGAAAAAGGATTGCATGATTTTGTGACTTATGTAGATAAAACTTCTGAACAAAAAATTGTTGATCAATTATCTAAAATTATCCCTGAAGCTGGCTTCATTGCTGAAGAAGGTACTGCAAAAAACAAAGAAGATAAATATAATTGGATTATTGATCCTTTGGATGGAACAACAAATTTTATTCATGGGATTACTCCATATGCCATTAGTATTGCTTTAATGGAAAATGATGAGATTGTCCTTGGCGTTGTGCATGAATTAGGATTAGACGAATGTTTCTATGCCTGGAAAAATAGTCCGGCATTTCTTAATGGTGAAGAAGTAACAGTTTCAACAAAAGAAACAGTCGAAAAAAGTTTGATTGCCACTGGATTTCCATATTATGATTATGATAGAATTGATGCTTTTATGAAAACCATGGAGTATTTTATGAGACATTCACGGGGATTGCGAAGATTAGGATCAGCAGCCACTGATTTGGTATATGTTGCTTGTGGCCGATTTGAAGCTTTCTATGAGTATAGTTTGAGTCCCTGGGACGTTGCAGCTGGAGCATTCATCGTGCAACAAGCAGGAGGTAAAGTTTGTGATTTTAATGGAGAAAAAAATTATATATTTGGCAAAGAAATAATAGCAAGCAATGCTTTAACATACAAGGAGTTCTTGAGTGTTGTAAAAGGATTTATGAAGAATTAAACTGTTTAAACTGTGAAAAGAATTGGAGTGTATTTATTTATCGCGTTAAGCTGGTTACTTGGCAGAGCTCCCCACTTCATTTTATATGGCTTGGCTGATATTACTTATATAGTGTTATTCTACATCATAAGATATCGAAAACGGGTTGTTTATAAAAATCTCAGAAATTCTTTCCCTGAGAAATCAGAAAAAGAAATTAAATTAATTCAGAAGAAGTTTTTTCATCATCTAAGTGATGTTTTTGTTGAAAATGTTGCATTGATTAAAATGTCGCAGAAAAGGGTTCTTCAAATGGTAAAATTTGAAGAAACAGATATTCCGGAAAAATTGTACAATAATAAAAAATGCATTATTGGTGTAACCGGACATTATAGTAACTGGGAAATATACTTAACGCTTCCTAAAATTTTAAGACACTTAGTTTTAGGAGTTTACAAACCATTAAATAATAAATTTTTCGACAAACAGTTTTATAAAATGCGTGAAAAATTTGATGCAATCCCTGTAACAATGAATGATGCTTATAAAACTGTTTTGAAGTATAACAGGGAAAATACTTTAACCTTTCTAGGTCTTATTGCCGATCAAAGACCCCCAAAAACCTCAAGTAACTACTGGACTACTTTTTTAAATCAAGAAACAGCCATCTTTATGGGCCCCGAAAAAATTGCGAAGAAATTAAATGCTGCCCTAGTTTTTTCTTACTCACAAAGAATCAAAAGAGGAAAATACTTAATCAAAACAAAATTATTATTTGAAGATGTTTCTAATTGCAAAGAATATGAAATTACAGAAACACATGTTCGTTTCTTAGAAGAATTAATCATTAAGAATCCAGAATTATGGTTGTGGTCTCACAAGCGCTGGAAGCACAAACGCGACTCAAAAACTCCTCTTCATTAAAAATTAGTAAATGATAAAAACCGCGGTAGTAATATTAAATTGGAACGGTAAAAGGTTTCTCGAAAAATTTTTACCCAATATCCTTAAGTATACTTCGAATCAAGATACAGAAATAATTATTGCGGATAATAACTCAACTGATGATTCAATTATTTTTTTAAATCAAAAATTTCCAGATATAAGGTTAATTCTTTTTGAAAAAAATTATGGTTTTACGGGTGGATACAATAAAGCTCTGGAGCAAATTGAGGCAAAATATTTTGTGCTACTTAATAGTGATATTGAAGTAACTGAAAATTGGTTAAGCCCACTTATAGAATTGTTGGATTCTGACAATAATATTGCAGCATGTCAGCCCAAAATAAGATCATACTCCCGCAAAGATTATTTTGAATATGCAGGAGCAGCAGGCGGTTTTATTGATAAGTATGGGTATCCGTTTTGTCGTGGAAGAATTTTGGATACAGTTGAAAAAGATCATGGACAATACGAAGACCTTACAGACATATTTTGGGCAACGGGAGCTTGTTTAGTTATTCGCGCCGAATTGTTTAAATATGTGGGTGGTCTGGATAATGATTTCTTTGCACATATGGAGGAAATTGATTTATGCTGGCGACTTAAAAACTTAGGATATCGCATTGTATATAATTCAAAATCTACTGTGTATCATGTTGGTGGAGGAACCCTACCTAACAATAGTCCATTTAAGTTATTTTTGAATTACAGAAACAACCTATTCCTTTTATATAAGAACTTGTCAAAAAATAAACTATTCCAGGTTATAATTTCAAGATTACTTTTGGATGGTTTGTCAGCTTCTATTTTCTTATTAAAATTATCCATTCCAAACTTTATTGTAGTGTTTAAAGCACACCTGCATTTTTATAAATCGTTAAATAGCTTGCGTATAAAAAGAAAAGAACAACTTCTTAAGATCGAAGTTAATCATCATGATGAAATATACCCAAGAAGTATCGTTTTTGATTATTTCCTAAGAAAAAAACATCTGTTTTCTGATCTTAGCTTTAAGAATTAAATGGATAACATATTTTCAAGATTATCGAAACGTTCGCTGTAATCTTCCATGGATCTTTTTATTATCTCATGAGCTTCTTCAATTCCAAAAGTGTGTGTAATCTCAGTATTAGCCTTATTTCCAGGAAGATCTTTGTAGGTTAAGAAATAATGTTTTAGTCTATCCAATATTAGATTCGGACAATCGGTAATGTCTTTATAATTTCCATAAACCGCATCATTATTTAAAACGGCTATTATCTTGTCATCAGATTCGTTGCCATCAATCATCCTAAAACCACCAATTGGCCTCGATCTTACCAGGATATCACCATGTGCTATCTCCTTTTCAGTTAGAATACAAATATCGATAGGATCGTTATCACCTTCTATTCCTTTCCGTCCAGTTTTTTCTTCGCAATATTTTCCAACCCTGTTTCCACTCAAAGTTTGAGGAATAAATCCATAAAGAGCAGGTACTACATTAGAATATTTCTGTGGACGATCCAGTCTTAAATACCCACTTACTTTATCAACTTCGTATTTTACGGTATCGGTTGGCACCATTTCAATGTAACTAATAAGCACCTCAGGTGCTTCATTTCCAATGTCAACGCCATGCCAGGGATGCGATTTGTATCTCAATCCCATTAATTTTCCCACAATGGGATCCATTATCTTATTTCCCATAACTCTTAATTATAAATATTCTACAATTGTTTCTAATTGAATTCCTCGCGAACCTTTTATGAGGACATTTGCACTATCCAAATTGTTTTCTAACAACCATTTTTTCAGTTCGTTTACATTTTTGAATTGAAGAAAATCATTAGGTATTTTTAATGAACTATAAACTTGCCCAACCAAAATTACTTTACTAAAAGCCTTTTGATGTACTAAATTAACTATTTTTAAATGCTCGCTTACCGCTTCATTGCCAAGTTCTAACATGTCTCCAAGAATTACAATAGCATTTTTCTTCTGTAAACCTGCAAAGTTATTCACTGATAATTCAACGCTACTAGGATTTGCGTTGTATGCATCCAGGTATATGTTATTTTTATTGGTTTTAAAAAATTGCGATCGGTTATTTTTAGGGACATACTCTTCGATTGCTTTTAACATTCCGGTTGGTTGTACTCCAAAATAATTGCCAATACACACAGAAGCCAGCACATTTTCTAAATTATAGTCACCAACTAAGTTTGTATGAATTTCCAATTTAAGCTCTGCTACTTGTATTTCTAATGATAATAACTCATTATTTGGCAACAGCTTTCCTTTTACAGTTGAACTTGCACCTCCAAAATCAATAGCATTTAATTCTAAGCTTCTAACCTTATTTGCCAGTAGCTCATTATTGAAGTTGTAAAATACTTCTCCATTAATCTTCTTTATATAATCATATAGCTCACTTTTTGTATTAATGATATTTTCAATTGAGCCAAAACCTTCCAAATGAGCTTTTCCAATATTTGTTATAATTCCATAATCTGGCTCTGCTAGTTCGCACAAATTTTTTATCTCACCCACATGATTTGCTCCCATTTCTACGACCCCTATCTGAGTATCATCTGTCATTGAAAGCAGAGTTAGTGGCACTCCAATATGATTATTTAAATTTCCTTTAGTAAAAGTTACCTTGTATTTTTTTGATAAGACTGAAGCAACTAATTCTTTTGTTGTTGTTTTTCCGTTTGTTCCGGTAATTGCTAAAATATTTATCCCAAGCTGCTTCCGATGATAATTTGCTAATCTTTGCAAAGTTTCAAGTACATCATCGACAACGATAAAATTTGTGTCTTTGGCATATTTCTTATCATCAATAATTGCCCAAGAACATCCATTTTCAATAGCTTTTTCAGCATATCTGTTCCCATTAAATGTTTCACCTCTTAGTGCAAAAAATATAGCATCTTTCTCAACTATTCTGCTATCAGTAGTTACCTTTTTATTTTTAATAAATATTTTATATAAATCTTCAATATTCATTTTAGTCCTAAATAAAAAAACCTCATATCTATAATGAGGTTTTTATATATAATATATTATGTTATTTATTTACCACTAGGACTTCCCACACTAATCATAGCACATCTAAATCCAATATCATCACGCGCTTCATCCTGATCTAAAAATCTTCTTGTCGCAGGATTTAACCAATAAGCTCTATCCTTCCATGATCCTCCTTTATAAACTCTTACTTTATCAGTAATCAAAGATGTCATATCTCCAAGTTCCTGAGAATACATTTCGTTGGTAGAAGCACTACCACGTGTTGATTCATCCTGGTTATCAAAATCAACTCTAGAAATCAAATCACCATCTCGATAATTTCTATAATCTGCTTTCTGATAATTTGTTCTTCCAGCTGCTTCTTCGTCAGTAATAGGTCTTGTTTTTAATCGACCTAAACTATCCTTAGCAGCTATACTTCCATCTTCATTTCTTACCATTGTTTCAAACACATTACCACGGAATGGTCGGAAATCATTTACATCTTCATAAGATAATGGTCGGTAAACATCTAACACCCATTCGTTCACATTTCCTGCCATACAATATAATCCGAAATCGTTTGGCCAATAAGATGTAACCGGAACTGTTATAGCACCATTATCGTTTAAATCTCCAGCCATACCCATCATATCACCACGTCCACGTTTGAAGTTCGCCATCATAATACCTCTATTCTTTGGATCTGAGTTTCTCACATTGTGACCATCCCATGGATAAAGTCTTCTTTCGTAAAGTCTTTCATCGTATGTATTCCCAAGAAGAGCAACTGCCGCATATTCCCATTCAGCCTCTGTAGGAAGTCTATATTTTGGTAATAAAATACCATCTTCCATTGTTACTCTTCTACTTTCCTTATTAGGATCTAAAGAAGGTAGATTTTCAACAACCAATCCTTCATATTGTCCGGCTAAATAAGCACCTGTATTAAAATTCTCCCTTCCAATTTGGTTAGGATCCATATCAAGAATGCCTTCTTCGATTAAACGCATTTCGTTTACACGGTCTGTTCTCCACACACAATAATCATTTGCCTGTAACCAGTCTACTCCAACCACAGGATACTCATTATACGCAGGGTGTCTGAAATAATAATCTACATAAGGCTCATTATATGCTAAAGCACTTCTCCATACCAATGTGTCTGGTAAAGCATTGTGATAAACTTCGGGATAATCCACAAAAACCCTTCTTATCCAATGAAGATATTCTCTATAATCTACATTTCTTACTTCAGTTTGGTCCATATAAAAAGAAGCAACTGTTACCCTTCTTGGCACATTGTTCCAATCATACGTAACATCCTGTTCAGTTTGCCCCATCGTATAAGTACCACCTTCAATGAGCACTAATCCAGGTCCAGGATTTTCTTCATAATTATTTTTTACTTCATATCCTCCATTGTCTGGATTATTATACTCCCAGCCGGTAGTTGTAGATTCACTTCCACTTTGTGTTTGTCCAGTAGAAGAGCCTCCACCAAATAAACTACAACCGGTTACAATTAGCAAACTAATAAATACTAAAGGGAAAATGTTCAACTTTACGTTCATGGTAATGTTATTTTTTATTTCAAATATAGTAATTTTTATCTTCTGTAAACAAGATTTAATACACAAATATAACTAAATTTTAGGACATTTTATTGCCTTGATTTTTTTTCTCTTGCTTTTATACATGAATTTATACAAAAAGGTTACCTCATGTGCTCCCGAAATAATCCCACTAATTCCACCTAAGTAAAAAGGCACATCATAACTATATGCAAATGTCGAGTAATCAGTTATATATCCAAGCATCAGCACAACTCCTGTAAATTTAAATTGTGTAT
>PKTC01000282.1 GCA_002869305.1 Marinilabiliales bacterium | reverse complement strand
GTTTGTTTTTGAAGACAGCTTTGGTGAATTATGGATAGGAACAGCACATGGTGGATTAAATAAATTTAATAAGACTGAACAAAACTTTAAACGATATCAATCCAATACACAATTAAGAAAAAATTACGGAAGTAGAAGAGCATATTGTATTGGTGAAACCAGTAACGGTAATTTATGGATTGGAACAGGAGACGGCCTTTTTAAGTATATTAGAAGTGAGGACAGATTTGAAGTTTATAGGAACAATCCAAATGATAAAAACAGCCTTGGTTCAAATAATATTCAGGCTTTATATATAGATAATGATATTATTTGGATAGGAACAAAAGAAACAGGAATAAGCACCTTTGATCCGAAAAAGGAAACTTTTAAACATTTTAAGTACAATACTTCTGATGGTTATGGTTTAAATGATAATTCTGTGTTATTTATTCTTAAAGATTCATATGGTATCTTTTGGATAGGTACCTACGAAGGAGGATTAAATAGATTTAATCCTAAAGCTGGTTCGTTTAGATACTTTACTCATGATCCGAATAATTCTGAAAGTATAAGTCATAATAGAATTGAATATATATTAGAAGATGCTTCCAAAAATTTGTGGATTGCAACAAAAGGTGGTGGATTAAACAAATTAGACCTGAAACCAAAAAAATTCTATAACCTAAGTTTTAATCCAAATGTATTAAATTCTCTACCACAGCCAAGTGTAATGGCTCTGGAAGCTGATTCTTATGGAAATATCTGGATAGGTACCGATGGAGGGGGATTATCTATTTACAACCCCAAGGAACATACCTTTACACATCTAAAAGAAAAAATAAAAAAACAAAGTTCTACCGAAATAATTGAGATTCGCTCCATTTTAATTGACCAAGAAGGAATCATCTGGATTGGGACGTTAAGTAATGGACTGCATCGGATTGAGCTAAAAAACAATGAATATGATGTCATTAACTATAAAAATATTCCAAACAATTCACTTAGCCTAAGTAGTAATATAATTAACAGTATTATAGAAGATAAAAAAGGAAATATATGGATTGGTACTGCTCATGGCTTAAATAAACTACATAAAGCCGATGATCCAAAAAAATATACTTTTAAACAATATTATCAGAATCCAACGGATTCAGTGATGTATACAGATAATTTCATAAGTAGTATTCTTCTAGACAACCAGGATAGGTTCTGGATTGGATCGTATCTGGGAGGATTATTTCAGTTCTTACCACAAGAAGAGAAATTTATCAATTACACACCATCCAAAACACCTAATTCTGAGTTCAAAAGAGACATACATGTTATAACAATTTTTGAGGATAATAATAATCATTTGTGGTTAGGAACAGAATCTAATGGCTTAATTAAATACGTTCCCGAAGAAAATAAATTCTTTGAACATGCTAAAAATGTAGAGCTTTTAGATAACATAATACTTGGCATGCTTGAAGATGACATGGGTAACTTATGGATTAGTACATCACGAGGATTATCGAGGTACTCATACTGGAATAAAAGCCTTATTCATTTCACATATCGGGATGGTTTGGAAGGCGAAGGATTCAACAGAAATGCCTGCCTTAAACATTCAGATGGAAACATGTATTTTGGAAGCAATTCATCTCTGGTATATTTTAATCCCTTAGAAGTAAGTAATAATCCTTATCCTCCAAAAGTTGTTATCACAGATTTTAAAATTCTAAACAAATCTGAATGGAATCAAGATTTATTAAAGTATACTGCAATAAAGACCCACAATAAACCAATTAAATTATCCTATAAAGATTATTTCTTTACCATTGAATTTGCAGCACTGGATTTCACATCTTCCTTGCAAAATCAGTATAAGTATATGCTTGAAGGCTTTGATGAGGATTGGATTGATGCAAAAAATCAAAGAACTGCCACTTACACAAATCTTGACCATGGAACATACACTTTTAAAGTAAAAGGTAGTAATAATGATGAAGTTTGGAATGAAAATCCTACAGAACTTGAAATCAGAATAATTCCTCCATTTTACAAAAGCCTTTGGTTCTTAATTATAATAATTGTTTTAATCGTTCTCCTAATAGCAATCTATGTAAGATGGAGGGAAAAAAACTTAATCAGGGAAAAAGTAATGCTTGAGAAGAAAGTGGAAGAGAGAACTATTGAAATTAATTTACAAAAGGAAGAACTGCAATCACAAGCTGAAAATCTTGAGAGAATAAATCGCGAACTTGAAGGACAACAAGCAACATTAGAAAAATTAGTAACAGAAAGAACCAGTGATCTTGAAGTAGCTAAAGAAAAAGCTGAAGAATCTGATAAACTTAAATCTGCATTTTTAGCGAATATGTCACATGAAATAAGAACTCCTATGAACGCCATTATTGGCTTTTCTAATTTGATGGATGATGTTGAAATTGAGAAGGATCAACTCAGTGAATTAACAAAATTAATAAAGAAAAATAGCAACTCTCTCTTAACCTTAATTGATGACATCATTGATATTTCAAAGATAGAATCTGAACAGCTGGAAATTAGAGAAAGAAGTTGTGAAATTGATAAACTTTTTAGAGATATATTATTGGAATTTACCGATGACATACATTCTAACGATCATATTACCTTCAAAGTAAGTGAGGAACAACTAGTAAATTCACTTGTAATTAATTGCGATTCCTACCGATTAAGTCAAATACTAAGAAACCTTATAAGCAATGCTATCAAATTTACCGAAAAAGGTGTAATTGAATTTGGATACTCATTAGAGTTCATTAATTCAAAAAAGGAAATTATGTTTTTTGTGAAAGACACAGGTATTGGTTTAAGCGAAGAACAACAAAAACAGATTTTTAGCAGATTTACCAAAATTGAAAATAATAAACAAAAAATATACAGAGGAGCTGGATTAGGTTTAGCTATAACAAAAAGCTTAGTAGAACTAATGGGCGGCAGTATAAGTGTGGAATCAGAAATAAATAAGGGTTCATTATTTTATTTTAACCTACCTTATAAGCCAGTTAAAAGCGAAAGAACCAAGCAGAATGCAACCAATAAAACACATTTAAAATTTAATTGGTCTAATAAATGCGTTTTAATTGCTGAGGATGAAGAAAGTAATTTTAAGTTCCTCGAAATGATTATTAGAAAAACTGCTGCTGATATTATTTGGGCTAAAACCGGAAAACAAGCTATTAATATGGTACAAGAGAATCATATTGACTTAATATTAATGGATATAAAAATGCCCGAGATGGATGGTTTAGAGGCCATTAAAAAAATTCGTTCTAGCAATCTTCAAACTCCTATCGTTGTACAATCTGCTTATGCAATGCCAGAGGATAGAAATTTAAGTTTTGAAGCCGGTGCAAATGACTTTATTTCTAAACCTATTGGAAGCGAACGTTTGCTTAAGATTATTGATAAACACTTAAATCAACAGTAGCAATAATAAAAATAGCTAGAATGGGAAGTCCTCTTCGATTTCCTTTTGTTGTTCGGTCTGTTTAGGTTTATCGGCTGTTAAATGTACAGCATTTCCCTGAACATAAATAGCTCTATATGGTGTTGTCGGACAGGCATATTCACATGCCCCGCATCCTACGCAAATTTTGTCATCAACCTCCGGAATTACCAGATTATTCTTATATGGAACCATTCGAACTGCTTTTGTTGGACAATGCTCAGCACATGCACCACAATCTGTTCCCTCTGTTTCCACAATGCAATTACCTTTTTCAAATTTGACTTTACCCATCTGTATTCTCTTTTTATCTTCCAGGTCAAATAGTTGAATAGCCCCTGTTGGGCAAACTTCTGCGCATTTTACACATTCATAATTACAAAATCCGGCATGATTATCCATTACTGCCTTCATAAAGCCAATTAAGCCGTAATCGGTGAAAGCTGGTTGCAAAACTTGTGTTGGGCATGCGCTTATACATAGATGGCAAGCAGTGCATGAATCATTAAAATCATCAATGGAGAGTGAACCGGGTGGAGAAATTGGTACAGTTCTTTCAGCAGGAATTATTGCAGTGTTTTGAACAACTTTACGTTGCGACCTTAATTTCTTTGAAATGAATATTAGAGCTAAAATTCCCAGAAATTGTCTCCTGTTTGGGTTTACATCATTCTTTAAAGAATTACCTTTCTTAAAAGAATTCATTGCTGAAATATATTTATATTCTATGCTTGCCTCAGGGCATACTGTTAAACAATTATAACAATTAATGCATCTATCAAAGTCAACTTTCTGATCAGGAATGCTAATACAACTAGCTTTACAAACTCTTTCACATAATTTACAACTCGTGCAGGTATCCTTTTTTATTGAAATTTTGAAGACTGAAATTCTCGATAAGAATCCTAAAAAAGTACCCACCGGGCATACTGTATTGCAATACAATCTACCTTTAGTAAAGGCAAGCGTAACTATTAATATTAGAAAAAATAACGAGACAAATAGCACCAACATTGGTGCAGGTTTTAAATCTACATGAAATATGCTATATGCGCCAAAATTCTGAAAAACGGATACAATGAAATTATTCCCTTTAATAAGAATAGGCCTAAAAACACCTGATGATACCCTGCCAAATATGCTATAAGGATCCAGTAGTGAAACTATAAATGTTAGTTCTAACAAAAAGGCCATTATAAATATTCCCAAAAAACTATACCTTATCCAGTTAAATGGTTTTTGATACAGATATTTATAGCGCTTTATTTTTTTTATTTTTTTTGAAAAGTAACTAATAACATCCATGAATATTCCCAGGGGGCATAAAAAAGAACAATATACGCGTCCGAATAATAAATTAAGCAATATAATAATGATAAAACCAATTCCGGATAAAGCGATAAAATTCTTAAATGTTAATAATGAAGGAATAAACTGAAAAAATAATACCGCATCATAATATCTTTCGGGAATAATATTTGTAAAATCTACAAATAAGATTAATACCGATATAAGTAAGAAGGAAGAAAATACGACACGAGTTCTTTTAAGTAAGGATAGATTCATCTAAAGTTAAACTTTTATTCGCCCTATATTAAGTTTTGATAAATCCATCTGTCCAATTCCCATTTCATTAGCTATTTGAATGTATTTGACATCCTCGGGTTCCATGCCAAATATTTTGGCTGCTGCAGCATCGGCTGCAACCATATCAGTAGAAACTATAAGGTATTGCATTTTAAGAACATCCGCTTTGGAGACACCACGTGGTCCATTCCGGGTCATTACATTATAGGCATCAACTATGTTTAAATCAGGTTTTCTATAAGTTGAGAAGTCGGCAATACACTGGTTTAAATCATTTCGGTGCCAATATCTTCTATCCCATACAATGCCCATAAGGTTTTTCATTGTAATAGTAAGTTTTGCTGATCCATGACTTTTTAGAACAGGCGCGTTAATAAATACATCCGAGTTTAAAATTAATTCATGAACTTTTGCATCTTTTAAATTCTTTCCTTTGGATACACTCACCTGCTGATAATAACTTTCGCTATGCCCAGGTGCGATTTTACCTCCTGCATCCTTGGTTGCTCTTTCAATACCACTGTTTTTATAACATGAAGACCAATTATCGCAGGTATTGTCGAAAACATAGACTTCTTTTGCTCCAGCTGTATAACAATGTTCTACAATTCTTTTTATTAACAAAGGATTTGTATTTGCTGCTCTCTCGGGTGTTACATCCCAACCAATATTTGGTTTCACTACAACAGTCTGCCCTTTCTTAACAAAATTCTGAATTCCACCTAAAGCTTGTAAAGCCTTATCCAACATTTTATCGGGTTCACCATCTTTAACTGCAACAAGGTCGTATGGTAATCCTGAAAAAACTGAATTTGCAAAAATTTTACCATAACCACCAAAACTTAAAGCGGTACCTGTAATTAACCCGGCACTTAACGACTTGCGAATAAAATCTCGTCTTTTCATAGCTTATAATCTTATTTCGACAATGGTTAAATTTACGAAAATCGAATCAGCTTTGAAAATTATTCATTAAATTTGATTATATTTTAAATCAAATACTTAGAACTGTTTAACTGATAAAACCAGAAGTTATGAACACCACAAATACAGTTTATTTTAGCAGAATTAATTTAAAAAGTATTCTTTTTGATGCAGCTGCATTAGCATTTATCTATTTTGTTCCCGCATTGTCGCATTTACTTAATTTACCAGTATATTTAATAGAACCCATGCGATTAATGTTAATCCTGGCTTTAGTTCATACTACGAAACAAAATGCATACATTGTTGCTTTAACACTTCCATTGTTTTCGTTCCTTATATCAGCACATCCAGTTCTTCCCAAAATGCTATTAATTGCATTTGAGTTAAGCTTAAATGTCTTTTTATTTCATTTATTAATTAAGAAATTAAGAGGCACTTTTTTACCGATCTTTCTAAGTATAATAGCTAGTAAGCTTGTTTATTATTCTATTAAATTTGGTATGATACAGTTTGCAATATTGAAATCGGGACTCATTTCTACTCCTATTGCGATACAAATTGTTATGGTCTTAATATTTTGTTTTTACTTAACTTACTTTTATAAATTAAAAAAGAATTAAAAGGAAGGACATGGAACTGCACCCATTTTTCTTTTTCTACCGCCCCAATCAGAACTAAATCTATAGGCTACAGAAATTTCATGTGCTCCGCCTGTAGATGCCAATAATCGCGATGTAGAGATATCATAACTATAGTTTATTAAAATATCATTAAAAGAGTACACTGCAAGCAAAACAACTGCATTTAAGTCCGCAGTTTGTCCAAAAGCGGGAATTCCTCTGAACCATACTCCTATCCTAAATGGGTCTTTTTCATAATTTACTCCAAAATCTAATTGATTAAATCCTGCCTGATTTTTATATAAAAACGATAACGAAATGTATTTATCTTCCATCGATCTTACTCTTTCTCGTAATTGAAATCTGGCACCACCGTATGCTGTTACCTTTAACGAAGGATAAGTATCGTCCTCTGCAAACTGTTTATTTAAAGCTAACAAGTGATCTGTTGTGACCCCCAACCAATACTTATCAGTATAACTTAATACGGATAAAGCAAAATCATAATGATGAACTTGTTCATTCTTAGGAATTTCAATAGATGTAGATGCATCTCGTGAAAGCTCATCTGCAAAATCTAAAGCTGAGTAATCAATATTTCTGTTATAATACGAAGCTGTTAATCCTGGTCTCACCTTAATTTTATTATTTACATCAATTGCATAAGAATATGCCAAGCCAGCAATTGTTGAATTATATACTCCACCTTCCTGATCTCTTAATACTAAAATTCCTATACCACTTTTATAATCACTAATATAATGATCGAATGAAAAGGCATAAGTTATATAAGCGTTCGGTAAACTTGCCCACTGATTCTTGTAATTAGCAATTATTCTTGACTGTTCAGTTGCTCCTGCTAAAGATGGGCCTAAATACAAGGGAGATGAATAAAATTGAGAAAATTGAGGATCCTGTCCTTTTAATTGGGTGACCATCAATATAGCAAGTATACT
>PKTC01000286.1 GCA_002869305.1 Marinilabiliales bacterium | reverse complement strand
CTTAATACATTAATTATCAAAAAAAAACACAACGTTAGCGACAAATCTAACTTAAATAAATTAATTTTACAACCCTAAAAATATAAAAAATATCTTATTTCATATTTTAAATAATAAGTTTTAACTCTTTTTAATATAGGTTTTTATGAATTCAAAAGAAATCAGAAGTAAGTTTTTAAGTTTCTTTGAGAGCAAGAATCATTCGATCGTTCCTTCAGCACCGATGGTTGTAAAAAACGACCCAACCCTTATGTTTACTAATGCAGGAATGAATCAGTTCAAAGATATTTTCCTTGGTAATAATCCTGCAAAAGATATCCGTATTGCCGATTCTCAAAAGTGTTTACGAGTTTCTGGAAAACATAATGACCTAGAAGAAGTGGGTCATGACACATATCATCACACCATGTTTGAAATGCTAGGTAACTGGTCGTTTGGTGATTACTTTAAAAAAGAAGCTATAGAATGGGCTTATGAATTTCTTGTTACAGAGATGAGAGTGGATTCAGAAAGACTTTATGCTACGGTTTTCGAAGGAAGTAAAGAAGATGGTTTAGAATTAGATTCAGACGCAAAAGAATACTGGAAAAGTTTCTTGCCTGAAGATAGAATTTTGAATGGTTCAAAAAAGGATAATTTCTGGGAAATGGGAGAAACAGGTCCTTGCGGACCATGTTCAGAAGTACATGTTGATTTAAGAAGCGAAGATGAAAGAAAAGAAACCCCAGGTTACAAGCTTGTAAATAAAGATCATCCATTGGTAATCGAAATATGGAATCTGGTATTTATACAATATAACAGAAAATCTAACGGATCATTGGAACTACTACCAAGTAAACATGTAGATACTGGAATGGGTTTCGAGCGTCTTTGTATGGTTCTGCAAGGCAAAAAATCCAACTATGATACAGATGTTTTTCAACCTTTAATTCAAAGCATCGCAAAAACATCAGCAAAGAAATATGGAGAAAACGAGCAAGCTGATATTGCTATGCGCGTAATTTCTGATCATATCAGAGCTATCAGCTTTTCAATTGCTGATGGACAATTACCTTCCAATGTAAAAGCAGGTTATGTTATTCGACGAATTTTGAGAAGGGCTGTTCGTTACGGATATACTTTCCTGGGGTTTAATGAGCCATTTATGCACAAACTTATACCTACGCTCATAGAAGTATTAGGTGAAGCTTATCCCGAATTAAGAAACCAGAAAGAACTTATTGAAAAAGTTATTTTTGAAGAAGAAACTTCGTTTTTAAAAACATTAGAAACAGGTATCAGATTATTAGATAAAATAATCAAGAACACCGAAGATGAAAATTATAATGTCATCTCAGGTAAAGTGGCTTTTGAATTATACGATACATATGGTTTCCCATTCGATTTAACTGAACTTATTGCTCGTGAACATAGTCTGGTGGTTAATAAAAAGGAGTTCGAAGATGAAATGGAGAACCAAAAAAACAGATCTAGAACTGCTGCAGTAATAGATACTGAAGACTGGATAGAATTATTGAAAGATGATGTTGAAGAATTTGTTGGATATGATTACCTGGAAACTGAAGTTAAAATAACTCGGTACAGAAAAATCAAACAAAAGAATAAAGAGTTTTACCAATTAATATTTAATATATCTCCATTTTATGCAGAAAGTGGTGGGCAAGTTGGCGATAAAGGCTATATTGAAGCAAATGGTGAAAGAATAAGAATCTTAGACACCAAGAAAGAGAATAATCTTAACATTCATGTAACAGAGAAGCTGCCCATGGATCCCAAAGCTACTTTCAAAGCAGTTGTTGATTCAGGCAAAAGAACATCAACAGCTAACAACCATACGGCTACCCATCTGTTGCATAGTGCATTAAGAACAGTATTAGGAGATCATGTAGAACAAAAAGGTTCACTGGTTCATCCTGATTATTTACGCTTTGATTTTAGTCATTTCCAAAAACTTACTGATGAAGAAATAAGAAATATAGAGGTGCTTGTAAATGAAAAAATCAGACTAAATATTTCGATTGATGAACATCGAAACATTCCTATGAAATCTGCTTCAGATATGGGCGCAATGGCGTTGTTTGGTGAAAAATATGGAGATACTGTACGTGTTATTAAATTTGATGATTCAGTTGAGTTATGCGGAGGAACGCATGTATCAAATACAGGACAAATTGGGTTCTTCAAAATAATGAATGAAAGTTCAATTGCTGCTGGAATCAGAAGAATTGAAGCCATAACTGGCGAAAAGGTAGTTGATTATGTGTTTAAGCAAATACAAGAATTAAATGAGATTAAATCTCTATTTAAAAATCCAAAGAATACGGTCGAAAGTGTAAAATCACTTTTCGATGAAGTTACTTCCTTAAATAAACAAATAGAGGAAATGACAAAAGAACAAGCACAAGCAGTGAAAAAGCACTTAAAAGACCAAATTCATGATATAAATGGAATTAAATTTATAGGTTTTAAAGTTGGATTAAACTCCGCTGCTGCAATTAAAGATGTCGCATTTCAATTAAAAAATGAAATTGAAAACCTTGTTTTGGTGCTTGGTGCAGAAATTGGTGAAAAAGCTAATTTATCTATAATGATTTCAGAGAATCTCGTTAAAGAAAAAGGATGGAATGCATCGCAAATAATTCGTGAAGCTGCAAAAGAAATACAAGGAGGTGGAGGTGGGCAGTCATTCTATGCAACAGCTGGAGGCAAAAACCCTCAAGGGTTAGATGCTGCAATTAATAAAGTGAAAGAGCTTTTAAAATAAGAACCCATAAAATAAAAGAAGTTGTAATGTTATGATAATCGAAACATAGACAACTTCTTTTTATTTTTGCACATCACACTTCGACCGGCTCAGTGTCTAAAAATTGTTATTCTACCAAATTTGAAGGAACTTGAGGAGTTGAAATAAGATATTCAAATACTTTCCATTTCTCTTCCATGTTATTGTCAGAGTTTTTATTCATATAATTTCTTACCATATCGAGACCAACATTATAGTTTATAATATATGTTCTGTACGCCTCGAAAAATTTCAAACTTTGAGCAGCACTTTCTCTATTTCTCAAAGCATATTTTACCAACCAATCAATGGTTTCCTCTTTCGTTTTTTCACCATTTAAATAAGCTTTGGCTGCTGCATTTCTTACATAAGATATCTTTGCAACTAAATCCAAAACTTCATAATACTTCTCTGCTTTTGATGAGTCTAAACCAGCCAGTGGGTAAAGAACTTCCTTTTCAAATTTTATTTTTTCTTCGAAAGGGAACGCAATTTCAATTCCATAATTTGCAGTTCCCTCTGCAATTAGGGATTGAGGACTATATAGCGGATAAACAGAAAATTCCATCCAGTTATTCGTTTTAACCATATTTGATTCTAAGAGGCAATTATAAACGTGATGTCCTGGGTATCCCTCGTGTGCAGCTAAATCAATGGCTCTATCAATATAAATTGGCAAATCAGTATTAACCTGAATTAAACTAAAATTATTTCCTTTGTACCAATTATATCCACCCCAGGGTTTATCGCTAACAAACTCTAAAACAAAACTTTCATTATCAGGCAGGTTTATATATTGCTTTGTTCTTCTTTTTGCCTCTTGAATAGCTACATTAAATACTTCCTCCAACTTTTCTTTTGGAATAATAAAATCCTCTTTAAACTCAGTCAACCTATCAGTAAGATCTCCTTCTCCAGGAAGAATTGTGTTTAACTCAGCAATTAATTCCTCAAAATGTTCCACCGCATAGTCAGGAGTATGCACATCATATAAAACCTTTGTTTCCTGATCAAAAGAAAAATTTCTACCTCCAATTAATTCTATTCTTCCCTTCACAGCTATTAGTTGTTTCGTTAAATAGATGTGCCTCAGTTTCAAATTTTCATCTAATTCATCCGTATTAATTTTTTCAAGCAATGCTTGTATTAAGGCAACTTTATCAAGAAGGCTTTCTGTTGGTATCTTTGTATTTTCTTCTTCTAAAGAAGCAGGTTTCCATTCTTCAGGTCCATAATATGCATCAACAAAATATGGATCATATAATCCAACTTCCAATACTAGCTTTACATACTTTTCTGCTATTAAATTGAAGGATTGTTTGTAATTTATTGTTGATTGGCATGAGAATAAACCAATTAATAAAGATATTATTACTATTTTTTTCATGATTTAAATTCATTTTTTCGACCGGCTAAGATAAACACATTAAATTGTACTTCAAAATATTAGCTAAAACCATTGTGTAAAGCGTAAAATAAAGATTTGCTGAGGTTTAAAGATTTTTTAGACCAGAATGCAATTTTTTGTATATTTGGTAGCTATTTATCAATTTTGAAAATTATGAATATTACAAGAACTTTTGATTTATTAGATAGATATAAGGAATTATATGATATTGATGATGCTTTGGTCTGTAAAGAAGAGGCTAAATGGATAAAATATAGTTCACAAGATTACATAAATTATTCGAATTGGATAAGTTATGGTCTTTTAGCTTTGGGATTCCAAAAGGGTGATAAAATTGCAACCATCTCCAATAATCGTCCAGAATGGAACTTTGTAGATATGGGAATGGCTCAAATTGGAATTATCCACGTACCTATCTATCCTACCATTGGATCGGAAGAATACGAATATATTTTTAAGCATTCTGAAGTAAAAGCTGTAATTGTTTCAAACAAAATTCTATGGAATAAAATTAGTTCTGTTGTAAACAATGTTAGCTCCATTAAGTCTATATATTCGTTTAATGAAGTTGAAGGATTATCTTCGTGGAATACTATCATTGAAGCAGGAAAAAAGCAAGAGGAGAAATATAAAGACCAAGTATTAAAGATTAAAGAAGGTATCGATCCATTTGAAATGGTCACTTTAATATATACCTCAGGAACTACAGGAAATCCAAAAGGCGTTATGCTTTCGCACAATAACTTAGTTTCAAATTTTACTAGCACTTCAAGAGCTCATGGTTTAGGTGTCGGACACCGTGTTTTAAGCTTTTTACCTTTATGCAATGTTTTAGAACGAATGTTGATATACCATTATCAATATAAGGGTATGAGCATATATTATGCCGAAAGTCTTGGAACAATCACTACAGATATAAAAGAGGTTAAACCACATATGTTTGCTACAGTCCCCCGTTTATTGGAAAAGGTATATGATGGTATTCTCGGAAAAGGCAGAAACCTTCCGTATATTAAAAAGCAAATATTCTTTTGGGCAGTAAATCTTGGGTTAAGGTATCGATTAAATAATAAACATAGATATTTATATAACTTCAAATTAAAAATCGCTCGCAAACTCATTTTTAGTAAATGGAAAGAAGCACTTGGCGGCGAAGATCTTATTATAGTTTCCGGAGGAGCTGCGCTTCAGGTAAGGTTAGCAAAGATCTTTTGGGCTGTTGGATTTTCGGTTATCGAGGGTTATGGTTTAACTGAAACCTCTCCTGTTATTTCTGTAAATTCGCTTACTCCGACCATTGTTAAATTTGGCACTGTTGGTCCCGTTCTTGAAAATATTGAAGTTAAGATTGCTGACGATGGTGAAATATTGTCAAAGGGACCCAATGTAATGTTGGGTTATTATAAAGCACCTGACTTAACCAAGGAAGCAATTGATAAAGATGGCTGGTTCCATACTGGTGATATTGGTCACATTGATGAAGAAGGATTTCTTAAGATTACCGATCGAAAAAAAGAAATGTTTAAATCATCAAGCGGAAAATATATTGCTCCCCAAGTAATAGAAAACAAATTTAAAGAATCGTTTTTTATAGAACAATTAATGGTAATTGGTGAAAACGAAAAATTTGCCAGTGCACTTATCTCACCAAATATTAAATTTCTGCATGATTGGTGCTCAATTCATAAGGTTCAGTTTAGAGATAACCAAGAGCTAATTCAAATCCCGCAGGTAATTGAACGTTATCAAAAGGAAGTAAATAAGTATAATGTTTCATTGGGTGAACACGAAAAAATTAAACGATTTAGGCTGGTTTGTGATGAATGGAGTCCACAAACAGGAGAGTTATCTCCAACACAAAAATTAAAACGAGGTTTTGTTTTTGATAAATATGAACATATTATTGCCGAGATATACCAGCATGGGAAGAATGGTAAAAATGGCAAAATCTAGAAAAATATTTGTGAAGAATATAACAAGTTAAACCAAAAATTCAATCCAAAAATAAGCCTCTTATCTGAGGCTTATTTTTGTTAAAATTCATACGAAAACCCTATGGTTAATGACAAAAAAATACTTGGTTTGTAATCTTTGTTTAGATTCAATTCTGAAGAATATTCAAAATTCTTGGTAAGCATGTAACTCAAATTTGGCGATATCACAATACCAAATTGCCTGATTTTGTATTTTCCAGTAAATCCCAGATCAATTGAAGAAGCAAATCTTTGACTTACTGAATACCCTTCCTCATGCACAGGGCCACCATTAATACTTATTAAAGGAAGACTATTTACGGGATCAATATAACCTAAACTTGTTCCGAAATTAAATTCATATTGCCGTGGCATTATAACTAATATAAGTTCAATAAAAAGCTCCATTAAAGTTTCTGCATCGATATATATTTCTGAGGGCTTATAAACCGGTGTTTTAAATTTTACGTAAAGAGGAACTGAATAATAACTATTACTTCCTTGAATGTTAGTAATTAAATTTATTCCTGAACTTATTCCCCACCTATCTGAGAAGTAATACGATGCTGAGAAATCGATCCTATTTCCGGTTAAATTTCCGTATTTATCGGA
Source organism: Marinilabiliales bacterium (assembly GCA_002869305.1). GTDB lineage: Bacteria > Bacteroidota > Bacteroidia > Bacteroidales > UBA12077 > UBA12077. Next base: position 779 of record PKTC01000286.1, on the reverse strand, counting down.
ATTTAATGCAGCGAAAATTCCGTATTCAATTCCGAGTATCTTTTTATACTCGCGCTCAAAATCTTTAGCTTTGAGAAATAAACTAAATAAAAGAAATACAATAAGAAAACCACCTTTCATCTTAAATCATTTTAGGGTTAATAAATCATAGAAGACGAAGCAAAAATGATGCTAGAATCAAGACTTTTGTTTTCTAATAAGAAATAATCCAACAAATGTTAGTAATCCATTTAATATTAAAATCTCAAAACCAAACTGATAGCCTCCAAGTAATTCTTTTGAAGATAAATTTAAGATATAACAAATTATTGGCGATATAATGGCAATATATGGAACCAGTTTATCATTTGTTTTAAGCTTTGTAAACATACCAAAAGTGTACATGCCTAACAAAGGACCATATGTGTATCCAGCTACCTTAAAAATAGCGCTTATCACACTCTCATTATTAATTGAATTAAAAATCAAGATCACCAACACTAGAACTGCTGATACCCCAACATGCACACTTTTTCTAATTGATCGTATTTGCTTTTCTGTTTTATTCTGTGGGTTTAAAATATCAACTGTAAACGAAGTTGTGAGAGCTGTTAAGGCCGAATCTGCACTGCTATAAGCAGCTGCAACCAAACCAATAATAAAAAAGATTGACACTAAAGGATTTAAATATCCCTGGGTAGCTATTAATGGAAATAAATCATCTGTGCGCTCAGGAATTAAAATTCCATTTTGTTGAGCAAAAACTACCAATAAAACACCTAACGACATAAATAGTAAGT
>PKTC01000038.1 GCA_002869305.1 Marinilabiliales bacterium | reverse complement strand
GTTGGTTGTTTAATCATATTAATTCTATTTACCTGTCCATTGTTCATATGGATAATTATATCACTACTTTCAGCAAAATTTACTCCAACAATTTCATTTGTCTTTTCATCAACAGTAAAATAAATAGTTTGTCCGTTTCCAAAAACATCGACTCTACTTAACTTATTATTCTTTATATAACCAAACATCTCTTTCCCTCTTATTTGATCATATTTTGAAGTATCCTTTTCTGAAACGATAAATGCAGTATTAATTAATTTAAAGAAATCAATTTTATCGTCCTTCATGTGTATCTCAACAATTTTAGAGGTCATTTGACTTCCTTGCGACCATATAATTGGTTCGGTATACATGGTCATTACAGAATCCTGAAAATTGTATACCATAGAATCGCATCTTGCCTGAAAATCATCCTTAAATATCTGAACCTTATGATAGGCCTTTATAATTCTATAGTTTCCTGAAGTATCATAATTTGATGTTATAGAATCGGCATGCATGAACAAAGAATCAGTGAAATTAGAAACTTGAATCAGCAAAGTACTATCGGTAATTAAGAAGCTTTCCGGTTCTCTGGTATAGTATGCATAATTTCCCTTTAAGATCATATTCTCGGTAGTATCAATCATCTCAATGTTATTAATGGCAATACCAATACCATCGAGATCGTCATAAAACAAGCTATCTCCCTTTAAAATTTTTTCTTTGTTTTGATAACGAGCATTTTTATTAAATTGAAACTTCTTTTCCTCAGTTCGATACCAACCATCTTCTGCGTACAAATGATTTTCTTCGCTATAAATATTTGTTGGACCCAGAAAATATGCGATCTTTTCTTCAGTATAATACTTCATCGTATCAGTATAAACTGTGTAATCCGGAGTTAATGCAACTACACTGTCGTTAAAAAAAAACATATCATCATTTGCATAAAAATAACCTATTACACTTGTCAAAACATTATCGCCGTTAATAATTTTACCTCCTTCAAAGTAATATGCAATATTTGAACCTGAATTAAAATCTAAAGAATCTGTATAAAGTGTAGTTGAATCATTTTCAAGGCGAACATTTTTTCTAAATTTACCAATTTTAGTATTACCATTATACAGCATAAAATCACCATATAAATGCAATGAATCTCCACGATTAACATGCACGTTACTATATGCATGAAATATATTTTGAGCAGAGAATAGATGAGCACTATCACAATACATAGTGGCATTGTTATGTTCTAGCACTACATTCCCAATAAGACGTCTAACACCCTTGCCAATATTCTTGCTAGATATTAGAACATCGGAATTCTTAATATTTATTTTTTCCTTTTGCTGTGCATTAGTCTTTACAACAGAAAAGACCAGAAATATTATTAAAGTGGTAAGAAAAAAAGCTTTATTCATTAATTACTTATCCTCTTATTTGATCCAACCGTTATCTAAGAATTCACATTTCATAAAAGATTCATCGATATGAATATAGGTTTTCTTTTTCTTCTCTTTTATCCATTTTTCAACTACTTTCAGTTGCTTTTCCATTAAAGCCATTTGCTCTATCAAACCATAATCATCCTTTATGTTTGCTCTATGCGATTCTATTTCTTTTTTTATTCGCATTATTTTAAAAACGAGCTTACCATTTTCATCTCGAGACTCAAATGGTTCAGAAATTTCACCGGGTTTTAAGCTTTTTACTACATTATATTCGGCAGTCGCTAATTCATCCAGCGTAAATTTCGTTGATGCATCCATAGGATTAACCATTAATCCCTCATTTAATCTTGATTGCTCATCTTCAGAAAATCTTAAAGCAGCTAGTTTAAAACTAATTGAGTCCAGTTTTATAAGGTTAGAAATACTATCTAGCTTATTTCTGGCCACAAGCTTTTCTTCAATATCTACCTTAGGTATTACTAAAATATGACGAACATTTACCTGATTACTTTCTCTGGCTATTAACTGAATAATATGAAACCCATACTCCGATTCAACAATTCTGGATATACCTCCATCATCACTTAAACGAAAAGCTGCTTTGGCAAATTCAGGATCCAATTCATCTCTAGATCTGAAACCCAACTCACCACCACGCCTTGCAGAACCAGGATCTTCAGAATAAAGAACAGCAAGTGTTGAAAATCTTTCACCATCAATAATTCGTTGTCTTAGATTCAATAATTTTTCTCTAGCCTCATTTTTTGCATCTTCATTTTGTGAAGGATAAACTAAGATTTGATTTATTTGATACTGTGTATTTACCATAGGAATACTGTCTTCTGGCAATTCCTTATAATACTTATTAACCCCTTTAGGAGAAACATCTAACCCTGAAACAAGTGATGCCTGCATCATCTGAGTTTTAATTTGCTCTTCTATTAAAGGTCTGAAATCTTCCTTTATTTCGAGCATTGATTTATTATAAAATTCTTCGAGCTTTTTCTCAGAACCTACCTGGCGAACAAAATACATTAATCTGCGCTCTAACTCGGATTCAATTCTTGAATAACCAACTTCTATACTATCTAATTCGGCTTGAGTCAATAATAACTTTTGAATCAACAATTGTTCTAATACTTCACACTCAACTCCTTCAGAGGCAGTATAACCTTGCGACATCATTTGCAATACTTGATTTTCTATATCAGATTGCAATATGATTTTATCACCAACCGTTGCAACTATTCTGTCAATCATCATTTTATCTTGTGCATGTACAGTACTTACAGTGCATAATACTATTAAAGCAAAAAGAGTTTTTTTAATAAAAGAAATCTTCATTTTATATGTTTTATTTTAATAAATAATAAATTCGTTATGATTTAAAGCTTCGTTATAAATAGAATTCTCGAGTTCATCAATAAATGTAAACTTACGCTTATTCAATAAGATGCTTTTTATTTTTGACTTTGCATATTCTAAAGGTTGAACAGTGCTTTTTAGACTATACTCATTAATTTTTACAAAATAGTAAAACAGATCATCTTCCGTCTCAATATGCTTATAATATCTTAAATATCTCTCCTGATCATCAATATTTGTAGGTATCTCAATAAGTAAATTATTAAAAGGAATCCATTTGTTCTCAAAATCAACAAATTTAGTTGCATATTGATAGCAATAATCTTCTAATCTTGAAACATTCTCAGGATCGCTTGACTTGTACCACCATTTAACCTTTTCAATTTCAGGCGCTTCCTTCGAAATCTTTAAATAAAGTGCTTTAACAATATTATGATTTAAAATAAAATTTCCTGAATATTCATTGTAATAATCTTCAATCTCCGCCTCTGTAATTACGGTATCAAGCTTTTGGTTAATTAGTTCTTGTTTGTACCTAAAAATAAGTAAGGAAGATCTATAGTCCTCAATTTCTTTATCAATATCTTTGCTTTCTTCGTTCAAATTTAATTCAGCTTTTTCTAAAAGCAATTGTTTTTTAACCCAACCATTTATAAAATTTCTTGCTACAATTATGCTATCTTCTTTTGATGTATTTGAGTTAAATAATCCTTTTAAATCAGATTCATATAAAAATTTATTGTGGACCTTGGCTATCGCTATATCATCTATCTGATTCACACTTTTATTACATGACAGCGTAAAACCAACTAAAAGCATTAAAACAATTCTAAGAATACCATGTTTTGTCATAGTTGATTATTTTATAGAGGTTAAAACTGATTTATTCACCTGTATATTGTATTTTACTCTTAAACTTTTTATCCATTTCTCATCCAGGTAATCCTGATAATCCGAAATAACGAGTCCCTTGCATTCGGACAATAATTTCTCTGTGGGACTTAATTTTTTCCCTTTAATAAGTACAAGTTCATTCTCAGCCTGATCACCCAAATGCCACACTAGATAATCAATCACTTTATTATCACCCTTTTCAAATATTCCAGATTCAATTTTTAATTCCTCTTTCTCTACATTAAATTTATTCATCAAATCCTTGTTAGTAAGTTTTTTACCAAAACTTTTCTTACCAATTGCTTTTTCAACTTTATTATATACTTGCTCACTTGAACATATATAGACTGTTCCTTCCCATCTTTCAGCCCAAATGTATAATTTTCGATTATTCTCAAAATATTTTTTTAAACCAACAGAATCTTCAACCGCTTTTGACCATACGTGTTTATCTGTTATCTCAAACAAAAGCATTCCGTCATAGTATTCATTCAATATATATTTATAATCCGGGTACTTTTCTTTTAATCTCGATTTCTCAATCTCCAATATTTTATCTTCTTTAAATTGTTCATATAGAAGTTTGTAATCATAAGGACGCAACTCCCTTCTTCCTTTATTATTATTTATGTATTTAACAAAGTTTTCTTCAGTATAATCTTTACCAAGAAAGCTAAATAAGATGTTATTTAAAGCTGTATTCTCATCAAGATATTGTTTTTTTAAAACAAATACATTAGCAACAGTGTCGTAGGTTGCCGGAATATTATTTTGCTTCTCGATAAAGTTATATTCATCTTTTAATTTATTAATCAAAGCCTTTCTTGCAACTTCATATCTTTGATCTTTGCTAATTTTTCTTTCAATTTCTGGAATAGCCTCATTATAGTTCGGAATCTCCTTTCTGTCAATTCTTTTTATTACATGCCATCCAAAACTTGTTCTTACAGGCTGAGATATTTCACCATTAGTATTTAAACTAAACGCAGCTTTTTCAAATTCCTCAACCATTCTTCCTACGCCAAACCACGGCAGTTCACCACCATTTCTAGCTGATCCTTTATCATCAGAATATTCCTTGGCTAACTCAGCAAAATCTTGTCCTTGTTTTGCTTTATGGTAAATTTCATTAATTAATTGCTTATTTTGCTTTTCAACTTCAGAACTAGTACCTCTTGGTACAGTTAGCATAATATGTGCTACTTTAACCTGTCCCCAGGCTTTTCTTTTATCCTTTACTTTTACAATATGATAGCCAAACTTTGTTCTAACCGGCATTGTAATTTCACCAATTTTGGTATTATAAACTGCACTCTCAAAAGGATAAATCATTTGAAAAACACTAAAATAGCCTAAATCACCGCCGTTATTTTTCACTGAAGGATCATCTGAACTTCCTTTTGCTACATTCTCAAATGGTTCTCCTCGCAGAATCCTTTTTCGAATCTCCAAAGCTTTTTCGTAAGCTGCCAAAGTGTCGACTGGCAAGGCATCAGGTACTAGTTTAATCAATATATGACTAGCTCTGATCTCATATTGCATTCGATCATATGCCTCTTTTATGATTTTTTTATTTGCTTCATTATCAACTAGGTAAGGATTTGCCAGCTGATTCTTATAACCATTAAATTCATTGATAAAAGATTTTAAAGTATCATAACCTTGTTTTTCTGCTTCTATAACTTTCAACTTAAAGTTGATAAATAATTCAAGATAATCTTCAACCGGAGTAACATCCCCAGATGTTAAGTTAGTTTTATTTTTATCATATATACGCTGAAATTCTTCTTTATATATTTTCTTATTATCAATCGTTAATAAAACTTCATCATTTAATTCTTGCGAAAATGAACTAACTGTTATTAGTAAAGAGTAAAATAATAAGCAAATTGTTTTCATCACTTAAGGTTTAATTAGAGTATTTTATTTTAGAATTGTCGACTATAATTTGGTGCTTCACGTGTAATTGCAACATCATGTGGATGGCTTTCTGCAACGCCTGCATTTGTAATTCGAACAAATTGGGCCTTCATTAAAGATTCAATATTAGCTGATCCACAATAACCCATTCCTGCCCTTAAACCACCAACTAATTGGTAAATTACCTCAGACAAGTTTCCTTTGAATGGCACACGAGCTGCAATACCTTCAGGAACTAATTTACTTATATCATCTTCAACATCCTGGAAATATCTATCCTTTGAACCCTGTTGCATGGCTTCAATGGATCCCATACCACGATAAGATTTAAATTTTCTACCATTATAAATAATTGTTTCACCCGGTGATTCTTCTGTTCCTGCAAATAAAGATCCTGCCATAACAGTATTAGCTCCAGCAGCTATTGCTTTTACAATATCACCCGAATAACGTAAACCACCATCTCCAATTACAGGAACACCTGTACCTTTTATTGCTTTTGCAACTTCGTATATAGCTGTTAATTGAGGTAAACCTACACCTGCAATTACCCTGGTTGTGCAAATTGATCCTGGTCCAATACCAACTTTAACAGCATCGGCTCCTGCTTCCACCAATTTTTTTGCGGCTTCACCAGTTCCGATATTTCCAACAACAACGTCAATCCCTTTAAAGCGTTTCTTGACTTCTTTTAGCATTTCTATCACGCCTTTTGAATGTCCATGTGCTGTATCAATTACGATTGCATCTACACCATTCTTTACAAGCGCCTCGACACGTTGAATAGTATCAGTAGTAACCCCGACTCCAGCTGCTACTCTTAAACGACCTTTCGTGTCTTTACAAGCATGCGGGTTATCTTTTACTTTAGTAATATCTTTGTAAGTTAATAAGCCTATTAATTTATGATCGTCATCAACTACAGGTAATTTTTCAATCTTATGCATTTGGAGAATCTCAGTAGCTTTCTCAAGATCAGTAGTTTTATGTGTTGTAATAATATTTTCAGATGTCATTACCTCATTAATCTTTTTGTCCATCTCTTTTACAAAACGTAAATCACGATTCGTCACAATACCAATTAGCACATTGCTATCATCAACTACCGGAATTCCTCCAATTTTGTATTCTTTCATGAGGTGCAACGCATCTCCAACGGTATTATCTTTTTTTATTGTTACAGGATCATGTATCATTCCGCTTTCTGCCCTTTTTACAGCCTTTACATGTTTTGCTTGTTCATCAATGCTCATGTTTTTATGAATAACTCCAATTCCACCTTCTCGTGCAATGGCAATTGCAAGTTTAGCTTCTGTAACAGTATCCATTGCAGCTGAAACAATCGGCATATTTAATTTAATATTTCTAGAGAAATAAGTTGATACATCCACATTTCGTGGTAAAACTTCTGAATACTGAGGAACCAACAATACGTCATCAAATGTAAGTCCTTCAAGTGCTACTTTATCCTGTAAAAATGACATTTTGATATAGATTTTTGTGTAATTTTAAAATTGTGCCAAATTACAAAAAATTAGCTTAATATCAGGTGAAAATATGAGATTATCGATAGATTTGGTTTTTTTAACATTTTTTAATCTTAATAAATTAAATGTATCTTGCCATAATCAATGAACAGATACGAGCAAATACTAATAAAATACTGGGGTTACTCTAAATTTAGGCCATTACAGGAAGATATTATTCGATCGGTGATAGAAAGCAGAGACACACTCGCTTTAATGCCTACCGGAGGAGGAAAATCGATTACTTTTCAAGTACCTGCCTTGGCAAAAGATGGTATTTGTGTTGTAATTACACCTTTAATTGCATTGATGAAAGATCAGGTCGAAAATCTTGAAAAAAGAAATATTAAAGCTATTGCTATATATTCTGGGATGACCAAAAACGAAATCGAAGTTACACTAGATAATTGCATTTACGGAGATGTTAAGTTCTTATATATTTCGCCTGAGAGAATT
>PKTC01000519.1 GCA_002869305.1 Marinilabiliales bacterium | reverse complement strand
CCCTGGGATGCAGCTATTTCCTCAAAAATAGGTAATGTCTTCAGAAATTCCTCTCTTGCTTTAAATTTTTCTCTGCCTTGCTCTAATTGCTTGGCTGTATTAATATATCCTTCTATTTGTTGTATTTGCATATTTAGATTAGCTTTATAAAAGCCTATAATCTCATATTTATTTGCAAAAGCAAAACAATATACAATATTGTTTTTTACATAAGTTTCAGTGTTAATTCCATTTATTTCTAGGTCTGTCGAAACTTTAATTTCAGATTTAAAAGACTCTGATACGGTTTCTTTATCATCTAACATAACGCTTTTACTATAGCTTTCATTAACACTTTGAATAGATGATAAGATACTTTCTGACAAAGATGAACGAGCCATATTTTTAACTCGTTCGGTTACTTCCGCAATTGACTCGTTGCTATTTTTATTATCCTGAGCAAATCCCTTAATATATACATTTGATGGATATTGTTCTGTTCTCCATTCCTCTAATAACCATGCAGGATCGTTCTGTGAGTATCCTGTTAAACAGGTTGATATAAAAGAGACTGTTAAAATAAATCTATGAAACTTATTACTGATTTTTTCTTTTTTCATGGGTTAAGAATTTACCTTCGAAATATACAATAAATATACCAAAAAAGTTTTTTGTTTTATTTTACCTATTCATAGAAATTGACTAAAGGTACTTTTTTGTACATTCAATTATATTTTTCTAGTATCAAAGAACAATTTGAACCATATTCTATCTCTTGTTGCCTTTTATTATTAAAATCAGATTATTCTGTTCGAATATGCAACACCCTATGTCCAATTATGAAACAATAGAACAATTTTAATTTTTAATTGAAAATCGCTAACCAATTCATTTAAAACCGAATCATACTTATGGTGTGATTTTTGTCATGTTGGCTCACTAGATTATTGTTTATCTTTAAAATTTTATTGATTAAACTATTGAGTGTTTTTGTGATCGAACAAATAACTTTTATAAACCTAAAGAGCGGAATAATTCAGTATAATGATATTTCGTCGAAGGAATTGATTAATTCACAGAAATTCTGATCTAACAAAAGATTTAACTAGTAAATTTATTGAAACAACTTTTATAATGAAAATAACAAAACATGGCCTTTGCCTAATCATTTTAACTCTATTTTCAATTCAAATCTTCTCTCAAAGTAATTATAAAATAACAGAAGGCATTAATCCTGATTTGTATAATGGTACTATTTATAATTATGGTGTATCAGGAAATATTAAAGGACATCAATTCTTTGAAGACGAAATTTTTAAAATAGGTTCAATTACTATAAATGATACGGTGCATAATAATTTATTGTTGAATTATGATATCTACAATCAAAAAATCCTATTAAAGTATATTCATAAGGAAAGAACAGTAATAATATCTATTCCGAAAGAAAAAGTAAAAGAATTTAGTATTCAGGATAACAGGTTTATTGTATTAAATAAACGGGCTTGGGATTATTCAATTTATGAATTAATTGGCAAAAGTAATCATCAAATTCTACTCGGTTGGGAAAAGAATTTGGAATTAAGCGATAAGTCAGAAGCAGCTAATTATGCATTTACAAAAGCAAAGCGAACTAATTATCTATACTATAGATCAGAAATTAATGAAATAAAAAATAAAAAAGATTTCTTATCTCTTTTTATTGAATCGGAGGCTCAATTAATAAAAAAATACATGAAACAAAATAAGATCAGGATCAAACATGATTCTCAAGAAAAATTAAATGCATTAATTAACTATTGTAATAATATCTAGCCTTGAATAAAATAATAATTATTATCCTTACTTTTTATTTTTATACAGGAAATGCTCAAACAAAGTCCTCTTTATCATTAAATATTGAAAACCTTAATTTTAGAGATTTTATTAGTTTGATCGAAAAAGAGGGAGATGTGAATGTTTTTTACCATGAAAAATACGTTTCAGATGTAAGCATTAATCTAAAGATTGACTCTGCATCGGTAATTGATATTTTGCAACTTGCACTCAAAGAAACCAACCTAAAAGTTTCACCATGGAATGATAATTTTGTCATACTACCAGAAGAGAAACTTATAACCCAGCTCCCAAACTTTAAACAGCAAACCGATGATTCCAGCGCCAATATCCTAACAGATATTACGCTAACAGAGCAAAGATATATTAAGGGAAGAAAAGCAGATGTAGTGCAAACAATTGTTGTTGGCAATAAAAATTCTCATCAAAATGGCAAAGTTAAAGTGGTTGGAAAAATCTTGGATATGGATACAGGAGAGCCAATTATTGGAGCTACCATTTATGTTGAAGAGACCAAAGCTGGAGCGGCAACGGATCTGAATGGTTATTTTATCATAATTCTTAATCAAGGAAAATACAATACCCGATTTTCATCATTAGGATATGAAACTGGAAAGTACTTCTTAAATGTGTATTCTGATGGAACTGTGCGAGTTGAACTAAAAAGTGCCACTTTTTCGTTACAAGAAGCGGTAATACGAGGCGACCGACAAATGGATATTAAATTCAAAGATCCTTGTTTAGAAAAGTTAACAGCAAAATCAATTAAGGCTATTCCAATGATGATGGGAGAAAGAGACATTTTGAAAGTATCTGAAATGCTCCCTGGGATCATTAGTGTTGGAGAAGGCTCTTCGGGTTTGAACGTTAGGGGTGGAAGTTCTGATCAAAATGCCTTTTATATTAATAAAATTCCAATTTACAATACCTCTCATTTGTTTGGGTTTTTCCCGGCATTTAATTCAGACATTTTAAAAGACTTTTCTATCTATAAAGGACATATACCAGCTGAATTTGGAGGTAGACTATCCTCTGTTTTTAACGTAACAACACGTCAGGGAAATAGAAAGAATTTTAGTTTACATGGAGGTATTAATCCTATTGCTGCAAATGTGACTGTTGAAGGTCCGATAAAACAAGATAAGAGTTCTGTGCTTTTAAGTGCCAGATCTTCATATTCAGACTGGATATTATCTAGAATAAAAGATCCCGTAATTAGAACCAGTAGCGCAAATTTTAATGATTTTTCATTGGGTTTAAATTACGATTTCGAAAAGACCTTATTATCTACATTTATTTATAATAGCAATGATAAATTTGATCTTTCAAGTTTAAATAGTTACAAATATTCTAATGCTGGTGCTTCCATCAATTTATATCATAGTTTCAGCAACTTACTTCGAGTTAATATTGCCTTAATCGGGTCACAATATTCGTTTAATACAAAAGACATGCAGGAGGTTTCTTCTGCGTATCAACACTCATACTCAATCAATCATTATGAAATAAGAACTGATTTTACGCAAACCTTAGGAGAGAAAAATGAATTAAATTTCGGATTGAGTGCTATTAATTACAAACTTAACAGAGGTTCAATTGCTCCCTATGGGGAAGAATCCTTAAGAAATACAATTGAGCATGGCGAAGAACAAGGACTAGAAACCGCACTTTATATCTCCGATAAGTATGATATTACTCCTTGGTTGAATATAAGTGCTGGATTAAGATACTCTTTGTATGCTCCATTAGGCGAGAAAAAAATATATCTGTACGAAGACAATCAACCAAGAGAGTTTGCATATATCAACGACTCTTTAAACTTCACCGCAAACCAAGCAATAAAATGGTACAAATCGCCCGAGATTAGATTTTCAGTTAATTTGAAAACGGACGGCAATGGCACAGTTAAGTTTGCCTATAATCAGATGAGCCAAAATCTTTTCATGTTAAATAATACCATAACGATTGCTCCTAATACTCAATGGAAATTAGCAGATTACCACATTAAACCATCGAAAAGCAGTCAATTAACCCTAGGAATTTTTAGAAATATTCCTTATAAAAATCTAGAAGGATCGGTAGAAGTTTTTTATAAAAAAACAGAAGATATTACAGAATTTAAAGATGGCGCCGATTTCCTTAATAATCCATTGATAGAAGCCGAGATTCTGCAAGGAGATCAGGAATCATATGGGATAGAACTTTTATTGAAGAAACCAAGCGGTATAATTAATGGTTGGTTAGCATATACATATTCAAGATCATTTATTCATGTTACAGGTGATCAATCCTGGGAACAGATAAATAATGGAAAAGAATATCCTTCTAATTACGATATTCCACATGTTTTTAATGCTGTACTTAATTATAATTTTTCAAAAAGAATAACTCTTTCAACGGCCTTAACCTATCAAAAAGGTAAACCTGTTACTTACCCGGTTTCTATATATTATATCGATAATACACCTATCATTGATTACAATGAAAGAAATAAATATAGAATACCTGATTATTTTAGAACAGATTTATCATTAACCATTGAAGGGAATTTAAAAAAGAACAAATTAATTCATAGTTCTTGGATGTTTAGCGTTTATAACTTAACCGGAAGAAACAATGCTTATTCGGTATATTTTGTATCGGAAGAAGGCAAAATTAAAAGCTACAAATATTCCGTTATTGGAACGCCTTTTATTACAATAACCTGGCTTTTTAAACTTGGTAATTATGCAGCGCAATAACATATATTTTATATTTCTTATATTCACTTTGCTTTTTTCATGTATTGAAGAATATACTCCTAAATTAAATTCAAGCGAGGCTTATCTTTATGTTGTTGATGGAAGAATAACAGATATTGAAGGATTTCATACGATTTTAATTTCTAAATCAACCGAGGTCACAAATCCTTCAAGAGTTCCAGTAAGCAACTGTGATGTAAAAATCTTTGATGACAACGATAATGTTTTTACAGCAGAAGAATATAATGCAGGAGAATATAAGGTATACATAGCTGAAGAATATTTAACCTATGGAACAGCTTTTAAATTAGAGGTGATAACTCCTGATGGTGTGATTATTGGTTCAGAATATGATACACTACATTTTTGCCCTGAAATTGATTCAATTTACTATGAAATTGAAGAGTTTATAATCAGTAATACAGAAGAAAAAGTTCCAGGCTTACAATTCTATCTGGATTATAATGGTAGAAATACATCAACAAATAGAATAAAAGTTGAATTTGAAGAAACCTGGGAATATCACTCTGACTATCCTTTAAAGTGGACATTTAATGGCTGGAGATTGACAGAATATAGTCCTCCGGATTACTCCAAACAGATTTGTTGGAAAACAGAAAAACCTGATCAAATCTATAGTTTTACAACCGAAAAATTGAGTAGTAATGTCTATAAAAAGTTTCCTTTACATAGAATATTAAACACTTCCAATAAATTATTGGTTGGATACAGTTTGCTTATTAAGCAGTTTTCAATTTCAGAAGACGCTATGGAGTATTATGAAAAAGTAAACTCGAATATGATAAGTGAAAGCAGTTTATACGATACTCAACCACAATTATTTGAAGGAAATATAAGCTGCTTAAGTAATTCCAAGACTCGAATTCTCGGTTATTTTTCAACCATGGGAATGAAATCAAAAAGAATATTCATCAAACACGTTGAGGATTTAAATATGAATGTAAATCCAGCTTGTGAACCTATGAGTATAGACTTAGGCTTTCTTAGAGGAGCAATGGGTACTGTAATCCTTTGGTTTGAAGGAGGAACCTATAGATTAAATCCGGTGTGTGTAGACTGTACTGTATTAGGTGGCGAAACCATAAAACCAGACTTTTGGCCTAATTAAAAACTTACAAATAATTTATGCCATTTAAACATTTTATATACCTCACAATATCTATGTTACTTTTATTTTGCTCTTGTATTGAAGAATATCGACCCAATATAAGTTCAAAAGAATCTGACTTATATGTTATTGCAGGTAAAATAACAAATGAGAGTGGTTTTCATAGCATTTTTGTTGCAAAATCTTCTAATCCAGAAGACCCAAGTAGAATTCCTGTAAGCAATTGTATGGTTACAATATATGACGATAATGACAATTATTTTGAAGCAGAAGAATACCATGGTGGTGAATATAAAGTATATATTGATGACTCGTATCTTGCCTTAGGAACAGCATTTAAAGCTGAAATAATAACACCAGAAGGAGATATATTAAGTTCTAGTTATGATACCTTAAGATTTTGCCCACCCATTGACTCAATATATTACATCATACAAAACTTTTTGACAACGGACCCGGAAGTAACCAATCCTGGTCTTCAATTCTATCTGGATTACAATGGTATAGGCACTTTTACAAAAAGAATAAAAATTGATATTGAGGAAACCTGGCAAATAGAATCTAAATATCCAATAAGATGGGTTTGGCATGGGAGTTATTTAGATTATCTAATTCCACCTGATGTCTCGAAAAAAGTTTGTTGGAAAACCGAAAAAAATGAAGATATCTATTTGATGAAAACAGATGACTTTACGGATAATATATATAAAAATTTTGCTCTTCATCATGTTTTAAATACATCGGAAAAACTTGTTTTTGGTTATAGTATTTTAATCACACAATTGTCAATTTCAAATAGTACATTTGACTATTATAAAAAAGTGCAGGCAAATATACTTACTGACAAGGGATTATATGAAACTCAACCACAATTAGTGGAAGGGAATATAATTAATTTATCGAATGGAAGTGAGAGAGTTCTTGGATACTTTTATACAGCGGGAGTAGATAAAAAAAGAATATTTATTGGACTTATGCCAGACTTTATAAATTTTATACCTGTATGTAAACCTGAACCTTTATGGTATGATTACACTTATAGAACTGATATAGACACCATGTATTTATGGCTTGATCCTGATAAATATGCACCGTTGGGTTATATTTTAACGAAAGGATGTGTTGATTGCACCTCTAGAGGAGGAAGCACAACAAAACCAGATTTTTGGCCTAATTAAAAACTTAAAATCAATATATGCCTTACAAATTTTATACATATCTCACAATTTTACTGTTATCTTCTTTTTGCTCCTGCATTGAAGAATATCAACCCAATATAAGTTCAGAAGAATCTGATTTATATGTTATTGAAGGTAAAATAACGAACGAAGGTGGCTTTCATAGTATTTTTGTTTCAAAATCTTCTGATCCTGAAGATCCTGATCATATACCTGTTAGCAATTGCAAGATTGCTGTATATGACGATAATGACAATTATTTTGAAGCAGAAGAATACAATGGTGGCGAATATAAAGTATATATTGATGATTCCTATCTTGCCATAGGAACAGCATTTAAAGCCGAAATAACAACACCTGAAGGAGATGTAATAATTTCTAGTTATGATACATTAAGGTATTGCCCTCCTATCGACTCAATATATTATGAAATACAAAACTTTTTGACAACTGACCCGGAAGTAAGCATTCCTGGTATACAATTCTACATAGATTACAATGGAATAGGCTCTAACACAAAAAGAATAAAAATTGATATTGAAGAAACATGGAAAATTGAATCGAAATATCCCATTAGGTGGATTTGGGACGGACGAGTTCTTGAAACATTTACTCCGCCAGATTATTCCAAAAAAGTTTGTTGGAAAACATCCAGTTGCAATAATATCTATGTATTATCAACTGAAAGAATGACTGATAACAAATATCTGAAATACCCTCTTCACAATATAATGAATACCTCAGTTAAACTGTTCACT
>PKTC01000151.1 GCA_002869305.1 Marinilabiliales bacterium | reverse complement strand
TGCTAATGCTGAATAAACGTGATGGTGTCCAACCGCAAATGACTTGGTTACGAGTTTGCCTTTGCAATCAATAGTTTGATTTGCATTATTGTCCTCAGTATTTTCAAGAAACTGAATTTTTCCATGTAAACCTTCTTCAACAAGAATATTTGTATTCTTGAATTTCAGGGTTTTCCAATCGATGTATGTAGTGTTTTTTAGTAGAATCATAATAGCTTATTTTATAAATAGATTCCGGCTCTTCGGCCGGAATGACACTCATATTTATTATCATTCCCGCGGAAGAGGGAATCTAACTTAGTCTCTCTTTAGTGGCAATTTATACCTTCTTTCTCCATCAAATTTTGTTAGTGCACATGAAACAGCAGCTGCCGTTGGTACCATCCCAATCTCACCAATTCCTTTTGCTCCATAAGGTCCAACAGGGTCTTTAACTTCAATCATTCGAACATCAATTTCAGGTGTTTCGTGAGCTCTTAATATCTTTAAATCTTTCATTTTATCACTAAGCAAAAATCCATCTTTCATCGGCAACGATTCTGTTAAAGCGTAACCCAATCCCATATGTACACCTCCCTCAACCTGTCCTTCGAATAGCATTGGATTCATAATTTTACCGCCATCGTGTGCAGCAATTATTTTTTTAATTTTTCCATCATCATTTATGATACATACCTGCGCAGCATAACCATACGAATAATGTGTAATTTGTTCTTTAACCTTAGTGCCTGGTTTTGTAGTCCAATCGCATATATATTGACCCTTGTATGATTTGCCAGCTAAATTTTTTAATGATTTTGTTTTTAGATCACCTTTAAAAGCTTTTGCAGCATTAATTACTGCTAATCCTACTAAAGCTGTTGCCCGTGATGATGTTGTCATTCCTGTTTTGATCTGAGCTTCTGTATCAACCACTACTTCAATAATATCGGGAGATATCACTGTTTCTTCACAAAGTGTTTGCAATGCCATATTATGCACTCCCTGACCCATTTCAGTACAGCCATGGTGGAGGCGGACCTTGTTTTCTGAAATGATTTCAATAATTACTTTCGATTCATCAATCATTCCATTTCCTACTCCAGAATTTTTAATTGCGCAAGCTAAACCAGCATATTTAGCATTTTTAAAATCATCTTTAATTTCTTCTAAACAGGCTCTGATTCCTACTCCCTGAACGGTTTGTCCTGTAGAGGTTTTTAAACCATCAGTTAAAGCATTTTCGTAACGAAATTGCCATCGGTCGAAACCAGCTTGATTGCATAAATCATCAATACACTGCTCAATGGCAAAGGACACCTGATTAGCTCCAAATCCTCGTTTAGCACCACAAGGAATATTATTGGTATATACAGTTTTAGCTTCAATGTCGATCACTGGCACATAATAACCAGCAGAAGCATGACCAGCAACTCGTTCCAGAACTTTTGTTCCAACGGATGCATAGGCACCTGTATCACCTATAGCTCTTAATTTTAAGGCCGTTAATTTACCATTTTCATTGGCAGCTAATTCCATCTCCATAAAAACAGGATGTTTTTTAGGATGTAAACGGATTGATTCTTCACGGGTTAACGTAAGTTTTACAGGTTTTTGCAACAAGTATGCAAATAGAGCGGTATGACCTTGAACACTTAAATCTTCTTTCCCACCAAAACCACCACCATTAGCAATTAGTGTTACCCGAACTTTTTCTTCGTCCAAACCTAAAATCATAGCAACCTGTCGGCGATCTTCATAAACCCCCTGGCTTTGACTAAATAATTCTAAACCATCTTTGCCATCAGGCCTTGCAATCGCTGCTTCCTTTTCAAGAAATGCATGTTCAATACGTTGAGTTTCAAACTTGCCCTTAGATACATATTTTGATTCTCTTATGGTTTTGTCTGCATCTCCGATAGTAAATTGGCATGTATCAAAATTATTTGGTTTTTCAGGATGAACTCTAGCTCCATTTATTGCATTATATACATCCGTAACGGGCTCAAGAACTTCGTAATCCACTTTGATCAACTGAACAGCTTCACGTGCAATTTCATCAGAGTCGGCTACAATACCAGCAATTACATCACCAATATAATGTGTTGTTTTACCTTCATCTATCATCACGCTCCAATCCTGGTATATTAATCCAACCTTTTTTTCACCCGGAATATCCTTTGCAGTAAAGATTTTATGAACTCCTTGCAGTTTTTCAGCCTTAGTGATATCTATTTTTAAAACCTTTGCTTTTGGGTGATCGCTAAATTTTAATGCTGCATATAACATCCCATCAAAAAACATATCATCGACAAACTTTCGTTCTCCAATTGCTGTTTTGTACGCATCGTACTTTGGATGAGAAACACCAATTTTACCGGAGGTTTTGGTGATTTCTAATTTAATGTTTTCTCGGATGGATTGTCCTGCATATTGTATGGCTTCTTCTATTTTTTTATAACCCGTACATCGGCAAATATGCGGTTTAATTGCTTTTTGTATTTCATCAATTGTGGGATTGGGATTTTCCTGCAGTAATACTTTTGTTCTACTAATAAAACCTGGAGAACAAAAGCCACACTGAACAGCTCCTTTATTTACAAAAGCTTTTGCAATGGTATCTTTTACGTATTCAGGGAATCCTTCAGGAGTGAATATTTCGGCACCTTCAATGGTTTTCATCTTAATAACACAAGCTAATTTCGCTTTGCCATTTATTTCGACAGTACATGCACCGCAGGTTGCCTGATTTGAGCAACCATCTTTTATTGACGTAATATGCTTATCTAAACGTAAATATTTTAATAGATTTTCTTCCGGATTTCCGTGGAAGGTTTCATTGACTCCATTTAATGTAAAAGTAATCATTGGATTAATTTTTTCAAATTATCAATTGTAGGTTTTATGGCTTCTGGTATATTCAGCATTGATTGAACAGAATTGAGATCTTTTAATCCACTTCCGGTTAAAAGTACAACATTTTTAGACTCCTTGTCAAGTTTGTGATTGTTCTTATAACTTAACATTCCAGCAAAAGCTGTTGCTGCAGCTGGCTCAGCAAAAATGCCCGTATTCCTGGATAACATGCTTGATGCTTCTAAAATTTCTTCATCCGAAACGGTGATAAACTCACCTTCGTATTTTTGGATAAATTTTTGTGCCATGTAAAAATTTCTGGGAATATCCACAGATATAGAATCAGCAATCGTATCACTTGATTTTACTTCAAATGAAGTATTATGCATGTTTCGCGTTAGATTATCACTTCCTTCTGATTGAACAGCTACGATAGTAGGTATTTTATCAATAATTTTTAGATTCAAAAGATCTTCAAAACCCTTATAAACACCAGAAATAATTACACCATCACCAACAGGTACAAATATTCTATCAGGAGTGGATTCATTTAACTGATCAAAGATTTCGAATGAAACGGTTTTTTTGCCTTCTATTGTCAATGGATTATATGCTGTATTTCGGTTATACCAGCCAAATTCCTTTGTTGCTTTTATGCTTAAATCAAAGGCATCATCATAAGTACCTTTCACAGGAACAATGGTAGCTCCATACATAATAATTTGAGTTAACTTCGCTAAAGGTGCTTTTTCAGGAACCATGATAATTGCTTTTTGATTCTGAGAAGCACAGATGCCTGCTAATGATGATCCAGCATTTCCTGTTGACGCTGTAACTATTGTATCGAATCCCTTTCCCTTAGCATAAGCAGAAACTACAGCCGATGCACGATCTTTAAATGAAAAGGTGGGGTTTTGAGAATCATCTTTCAGATAAAAGTTAAATGCTAACTTTTCCTTATTAAGCTGGTTAAATTTATACAAAGGGGTTTGGCCAATTTTTAGCTTTGGTAGATTATCTTTATCGTTAATCGGCAATAAATCTAGAAAATTATTCTTTTTAAAGGTTCTAAATAGAATATTTTCCTTTAATATTTTAGAAAAGTTATAAACAATTCTAAGAACTCCTTTTGGTGGACTCGAATCGTTATTTTCCTTGCTACAAGTAGCACACAGATATATTGTTTTACAAGTATCGAATTGTTTTCCACAATCATTACACTCATATATGAACTTTGGATGCATTCGTTTCTCTTTCAACTGTTTTGTACTGATGCTAATTTAATTATTTTTGTTTAGCAATACCTTAATTTCTATATATTTAAAAGAATAAAAAGGTGTCTCTGTAGCTACTTAAAAGGTTTGGTATACCTGTGATTTTTACTTATTGTATAAGTTTTTTGTATTGAGTTAATTCAGGTAAAATAACTACGAGACACCTTCTTTTTAGACAAACACCCCTTGTTGCCTATTAAAGTTCTTTCAACAAACCGGTTCTATCATTAAATTCTTTTATAAGCTCATCCCACTTGTGAACCTGATTAAATTGTTTTTTCCATATAGCACGATCATTCCAGAGTTGATTTAAATCTTCAACTTCTTTTCCCTGTTGTTCGACCCAGGTAAAGTATTTTAAATTATGAATTGCTTTTCTATCGTAATAATTTAATTCCTTCATATTATCAATAGAAGAACCTAAAATACATTTTTCAAAATCTTTAACAGCCTGAATTGTATTGTATGATCCTCGTTCTTCGTTCAACTCATTTATTCTGGATTGATACATGTCTGCAGAATCAGTGGCAATTGTAAATAATACATCGTCTTCATTCATTTCATAATATTTGGCTGTTTTAATAGCAGAAAGTAAATTGCCTATGCCTGAAATACCTAATAAATGTAGATTATCAATTACTTCCTGATTAATATTAATTGACTTTAGATAATCGTGACCTTCTTTTGTATTGAATAATCTAAGCACACGCATGCAATCTTCATCATCAATTGCTGTAACCACATCCGTATTTTTAACATTATGTACCCAAGGCACATGTTTATCTCCAATACCTTCAATTCTGTGTCCGCCAAAACCATTCATCAGCAGTGTAGGGCACTGTAAAGCTTCAGAAGCAACAACTTTTAATTGAGGCGCAATTGTCCTTAAATAATCACCGGCTGCAATTGTTCCTGCTGAACCTGTAGCAGAAATATAAGCTGCTAAATTGCTTTTATCAGTTTTTACCAGTTTGTAAACATCCTCTATTGCTTTTCCTGTTGTATTGTAATGCCAAGCCGCATTTCCAAACTCATCGAACTGGTTAAAAACAATACAATCTTCACGAGTTTCTTTAATTTCCCAGCATTTATCGTATATCTCTTTAACGTTTGATTCGCAGCCTGGGGTTGCAATTACTTCTGATCCTATCTCATTTTTTAGCCAATTGAATCTTTCCTGACTCATTTCTTCTGGCAATATGGCAACTGATTCGGTTCCCATTACTTTTGAATCGAAGGCACCACCGCGACAATAGTTTCCTGTTGATGGCCAAACCGCCTTGTGATAGGTTGGATCAAACTCTCCAGTTGTAATTCTAGGAGCTAAACATCCATATGCAGCACCTACTTTATGTGCACCTGTTTGAAACCATTTTCCTATCAGTAAAACTATACGAGCATCAACTCCAGTTATCTCTTTGGGTAATTCAATATGATTTACATGTCCATATAATCCACCTTTTTCTTTATGTTCATTTTTCCATGTAATACTGAAGAGATTCAATGGATTAATTTCCCAGAGTCCTATATTTTTTAGCTGATCTTTAATCTTTTCTGGAACCAAATCAGGATTCCTTTGCTGTTCAAAAGTTGGAAGTATAATCTTTCTCTCTTTGAATCTTTTAACTGCATTTTGCAATGCTCTTTCATTGGTTATCTTATCTATAATGGGAATCATAATTTTATATTAGATTAATTTGCTTTGCAATTTACGAAAATAATGAATATATCCTTTTAAAATCTAAAAGAATGGTATATAATCCTAAGAATTGATTTTGATAAAGAAATTTATTATATTTGTAATCCCATATATTTAAGGAACAGAAAAAATAACTAGTAAATGAAAGCAATAGATGAAATTGACAGGAAACTGTTAAACATTCTGCAAACCAATAGTAGAATAACAATTAGAGAGTTATCAGAAAAACTTCATTTATCAACCACTCCAATTCACGAAAGAATAAAAAAGTTGGAGAAGAATGGATACATTCAACAATATATTACTTTAGTTGACCCTAAAAAAATAGGAAAGAAGCTTATTGTTTATATATCAGTTTCTCTAAATAAACATACAAAAGATGCCATTGAAGAATTCGAAGATCAAATGCAAAAACTAGATGAAGTAATGGAATCTTACTACATTTCTGGAAGCTCGGATTTTCTATTAAAAGTCTATTGTAACGATATGGATGATTTTCATCATTTTATTACGAATAAATTTTCAGTTATTGGCAATATAACACAGTTCTATAGCTCATTTGTAATGTCCGAAAATAAGGTGAAACAGAATTTTATACTTTAAATAACTGCAAAATTTTAGTTATAAATTATGCATGCTATTTATTAGTATAAATCTTTACCAGCTTGTAATAAGATGCTCATCTCAGCTGCCCTATAGGTAATTGCCTCTTTATAATCTTTTAATTTAAATTTTACCTGAATGATACTAAAATCTGATTTACAGATTAGGGCTTCTATTCTGGGCGTATTATAGAGATATTCATCATTTAAGTCTTTTAGAATAAATATTTCGCCCTTATGTTTATAAGAAATCGTATCATTCTCGATGAAATATCCTTCTTTTGCTAAATCAAATGATGATTTACTTAACCAAAATTTAGGTTTCTCTTTGTATGGTGCACTATTAGTAGGGCAGAAGGTATTGCAATTTCCACATTCATTGCAGAAATTAGCAATATTCAGGATTTGATACTTTTGATTTATTTCAAAAATTCCTTCATTAACAATCTCTACTTCACCATTTTCCTGAACAGCTTTTTGTAGATAATATGTGACAGGATTGATCTCGTAAGAGTAATTTGCAAAGTTAGGGCAAACCGTTGTGCAAATATTACAAATTTCATCGCAATATAAACATCGGTCAGCTTCCTTAACAATCATTTTTTCATCTAATGTTTCGTTTACCAGTTTAAAGTTTTTGCGATCTGTAATATCCAGTTCTATTATTTCGGGTGCAAATAGTCTTTTGGCTCGCTTAAGCATCAGTTCTTTTTTACTGAATTGCTTACCATGTGATGGTTTTGAAATACTAAAATCGATCTGTGTCTTTTGAATAATTTTTTGAGCAGCCTTTCTTCCATCTCCAATTGCTTTAATAGCTGTTGCTGCTCCTCTTAATGCATCTCCACCAATAAATATGTTATCTATTTGTGTTTGATATTTTCCTATTTCTGCTTTTAAAAGCTCTTTTTGAATAAATGGAATATTCAAGTTTTGTCCAATGGCAGGAATGATAGTATCACATGGAATTTCAAATTCAGAATTATTAACTTTTACAGGTCGAGGTCTTCCAGATGAATCTGAATCTTTTAATTCCATTTTGCTACAGAGCAATGCTTTTACAATGTTATTCTCCTGAATTACTTTTTCGGGACCGGTTAGTTCAATTATTTCCATTCCTTCCTCCAGAACAGCTTTGATTTCACCTTGGTCGGCAGGCATCTCATTAATAGTTCGACGGTAAACAATCGTAACTTTTCCGCCTTCACCCACCATGCGATATGCCGTTCGTGCAGCATCCATGGCTGTATTTCCGCCACCAATGATCACAACATTTTTGCCAATTCCGGTTTCTTCTTGTTTT
>PKTC01000401.1 GCA_002869305.1 Marinilabiliales bacterium | reverse complement strand
ATACTCAGTGTTAGCCGCAGTATAGAAAAAATCGAAGAATTTATTTCGGAACCAGCTGTTGAAAATGAACAGGAATAATATAATAATAAGTGGAGGAGGAACAGGAGGTCATGTATTTCCTGCAATTTCTATTGCAAACGCAATTAAAGAAATTGAACCGGATACAAAAATCCTTTTTGTGGGTGCATTAGGGAAAATAGAGATGGAAAAAGTTCCTGCAGCAGGTTATGAGATTATTGGATTACCGGTTGCAGGATTGCATAGAAAGCTCACAACAAAAAATTTAAGTTTCATTCAGAAACTCGCTCGAAGTTTAAGAATGTCAAAAAAAATAATAAAGGATTTTAAACCCGATGTTGTTGTTGGAGTTGGCGGATACGCGAGTGGCCCAGTTTTATTTGAGGCTAACAAAAGAAGAATTCCAACAATAATTCAGGAACAAAATTCGTATGCAGGAATTACGAATAAGTTATTGGCAAAAAAAGCCCAGAAAATATGTGTTGCTTACGAAGGAATGGAGAAATATTTTCCAGAAGATAAAATACTATTAACCGGAAATCCCGTTAGACAGGATTTATTGGATAAAATTGGAAATAAAGCAGAGGCTGTTAATCACTTTGAGCTGGATTCAAACAAAAAGACCATATTAATAATAGGAGGAAGTCTCGGAGCCCTAACAATTAACGAAAGTGTTATTAAAGAAATCAGTAAAATAGGACGTTCTGAATTCCAACTTTTGTGGCAAACGGGCAAGTATTATTATGAGGATGCAAAAGAAGCAGCAGAAAGGTCTGGATTTAAAAACATACAAGTGCTAGATTTTATTCAAAGAATGGATTTGGCATATGCAGCTGCTGATATAATTATTTCAAGAGCAGGAGCTGGAACCATATCGGAGCTATGCTTAGTTGGGAAACCGGTAATATTAGTTCCATCACCAAATGTAGCTGAAGATCATCAGACTAAAAATGCGATGGCTTTGGTAAATAAAAAAGCAGCTATAATTATCAAAGATAATGAAGCAAAACAGAGATTAATTAATACTGCACTGGAATTGGTAATAAATGAAATGCTAATAAATACCTTATCAAAAAATATTAAAGGAATGGCTTTACGCGATTCTGCAAAAACAATTGCCAGGGAGGTTTTAAAATTAGTTAAAAGGTAAAATGAATAGTGAAAATATACATAATGTTTATTTCTTAGGAATTGGTGGAATTGGAATGAGTGCCATTGCACGATACTATAATTCAATCGGGAAAAATGTTGCTGGTTACGACAAGGTTTCTAAAACGTTAACCACTGAACTTATTTCGGAAGGAATCAATATTCATTTTGATGATCAATTAAAAAATATTCCAGGGGAATTTAAAAATAAAGAAAATACGCTCATAGTTTTTACTCCTGCTGTTCCCAAAAATAATAAAGAGCTAAATTATTTTATAGAACATGGATTTATTATAAAAAAGCGTTCTGAAGTGCTGGGAATAATCTCCAGAGAAAAGAGTTGTATTGCGGTGGCAGGGACACACGGTAAAACTACTATTACAACAATGATCGCCCATTTAATGAGGCAATCCAGGATGGGATGTAGTGCTTTTTTGGGTGGAATCTCAAAAAATTACAAAACGAACTATTTAGTTGATAAAGAAAGTAAATATATCGTTGTTGAAGCTGATGAGTTTGATCGGTCCTTCTTAAAACTAAGTCCACAAAAAGCAGTTATAACAGCTATTGATGCAGATCATTTAGATATTTATTCTGATGAAAACGACTTAAAAGAAACATTTAAACAGTTTGTTAATCAGATTAATACAGGAGGAAAATTATTAATAAATTCGAAAATTGATTTTCATATTCCAAAGAGAGATGATATAGAGGTTTATACCTATTCTCTAAATGATAAGACCAACTTTAGAACTGAAAATATCAGGGTTGAAAATGGCTTGTACGTATTCGACTTTATTGGAATAAAAGGAAGAATTAACAATCTCACATTAGGCCTACCGGGATTATTAAATGTAGAAAATGCTATTGCAGCTATTGCAATGGCAAGCATGTCTGGTGTGCATAACGACGAAATTTTTAATTCACTTGGAAAATTTAAGGGAATTCAACGTCGGTTCGATTATCAAATTAATCGCGCTGATTTTGTTTTTATTGATGACTACGCCCATCATCCGGAAGAACTTAAAGCATCCATTACTTCTGTCAAGGAATTATTTAAAACGAAGAAGGTTACTGGTATTTTTCAACCACATTTGTATACGCGTACAAGAGATTTTGCCGAGGGTTTTGCAAAAAGCCTCGATTTATTGGATGAGGTAATATTACTGGATATATATCCAGCACGAGAAGAACCGATTTCAGGAGTTACATCAGAAATTATTTTTGATAAAATAAAAAATAGGAATAAAACATTGTGTAAAAAAGAAGAATTACTGGAGCTCTTAAAAAATAAGAATCCGGAAGTATTGATGACATTGGGTGCTGGAGATATTGATGATTTGGTACAACCAATAAAAAAAATGTATAGTAAAAAACAATGAAGATTTTTAAAAACATATTGGTTTGGGGTTTTATCATTGCTTATATAGTCGTGGCCATGAGTTTTGTAAAGGAAAAAAGAAACCAAATTCTTTGTCATGATATTAAGGTTGAAATTCTTGATAGTATCTCGAATGGTTTTATCACACCTTCTGATATTGAAGACTTTTTTCACGAAACAGATATGAATATAATTGGTTCGCCAGTAACATCAATAAATACAAAGGATCTGGAAAGAAGATTAAAACAATATTCCTCAGTAAAAAATTCGGAGGTTTATGTAACACTTGAAGGTGATATTAGGGTTGAAATAGATCAAAGAAATCCAATTCTTAGAGTTATTAATAAGCGAGGACAAAGTTATTATATTGATCAGGAAGGAACCATAATGCCATTATCAAGCAAATATTCATCACATGTTTTAATTGCAAATGGGAATATCATAGAGCACTATGAAGTTAACAGAGCACGCGTTATTTATTGCGACCAGGAGAACGAAGAATGGGAAAAGAATCATTTGATGTGTGATTTGTATGAGCTTAGTAGGTTTATTTATGAAAATGATTTTTGGAGAGCTCAAATTGAACAAATTTATGTAAATGATGAATATGAATTTGAGCTAATCCCCAGAGTAGGTGCACACATTATTTATTTTGGTGGCATTGAAAATTATAAAACAAAATTCAGAAACCTACGGGCTTTTTATGTGCAAGGATTAAATAACCTAGGTTGGAATGAATATGAAAAAATAAGTTTAAAGTTTGAAAATCAAGTAATTTGTACAAAACGATAATAAAATGAGTCATAAAGAAGATTTTGTTGCAGCAATAGACATAGGAACAACCAAGATTGTTGCTATAGTCGGTAAAAGAAAAGAAAATGGCAAGATCGAAATTCTTGGAATTAGTAAAACAGCATCTAAAGGAGTTAAGCGTGGTGTTGTGTTGAATATCGAAGAAGCTGTAAATTCAATTCAAAAAACGGTTGAAGATGTTCAATTCAGCATTGGCAAACAAATTTCCGATGTTTATGTTGGTATTGCCGGACAACACATTAAAAGTATTAAAAATCGAGGTTACATTAATCGCGATTCATACGATGATGAAATAACCAAGGAGGATATTAATGCTTTAATTCAGGACATGTATAAAATTCCAATCGACGTTGGAGAAGAGATTATTCATGTTTTACCTCAAAATTATATAGTTGATAATGAAACGGGAGTAAAAAATCCTGTTGGTATGTCAGGTAAAAGAGTTGAGGCAAACTTTCATATTGTGATCGGTCAGATTTCATCTGCAAAGAACATTGGAAAGTGCATTGCAAAAGCAGGATTGCAACTAAACCAGTTAATACTTGAGCCACTGGCTTCATCAGAGGCAGTTTTAACCGATGATGAAAAAGAGGCTGGAGTAGCTCTCGTTGATATTGGTGGTGGTACAACTGATATAGCCGTTTATTACGACGATATTATTCGTCATACTGCGGTTATACCTTTTGGAGGTGATGTTGTTACAAAAGACATTAAGGAAGGATGTTCTATTTTGCAGCGACAGGCAGAGCTATTAAAGATTCAGTACGGTTCTGCTTTGGGAGATTTAGCCAAAGAAGAAGAAGTTGTATCAATTCCTGGAATTAGCGGACGTGAACCAAAGGAAATATCATTTAAAAGTTTAGCATATATTATTCAGTCAAGAATGGAAGAAATCTTTGATGCGGTAATATATGAGATTGAAAATTCTGGATACTTTGATAGACTCAGTGCAGGTATTGTTTTAACTGGTGGTGGAGCTTTATTAAAACATCTTCCTGCCTTGGTTAAATTTAAAACAGGAATGGATGTAAGAATTGGTTATCCCACAGAACATCTTGCCTCAGATGCAATTGATGAAGTAAACCATCCAATGTTTTCTACGAGTGTAGGATTAATTTTAAAAGGATTCGAGCAAAATGATAAAACTAAAAAAGTTAAAAAGATTGAAGAGCCTGAAATTGAATTGGATGAAAATTTAGAAGAAGAAGAAAAGCTTGAAGCTAAGAAAGAAAACAAATTAGGATTTATGAATAATCTGAAGAAAGTATTTACTGATATTTTCGACGAAGATGATGCGGAGCTTTAAAAAGCAAAGACCAAATGTCAAATATCAAAGAACAATTAAAAATGTAATTAGAAAATTGGTATTTGATAATTAAAATAGACTCATTTATTATCAAATTATGTAACTGTAAAAACTAAATATTATGACTGAGGACTTAATGAATTTCGATTTACCTGTCGATCGATCGTCAATAATTAAAGTTATTGGTGTTGGAGGCGGAGGAGGTAATGCAGTCAATCATATGTTTAAGCAAGGTATAAAAGATGTAAACTTTGTAGTTTGTAATACCGATGCACAAGCATTAGATAATAGTCCTGTGACTGTTAAAATACAATTAGGAGAATCTTTAACAGAAGGCAGAGGAGCTGGTAATAAACCTGAAATTGGCCGTCAAGCGGCAATTGAAAATCTAGATGATGTTATTGAGCTTTTGGAAGGTAACACAAAGATGGTTTTTATCACTGCAGGAATGGGAGGAGGAACCGGAACTGGGGCAGCACCTATTATAGCTAAAGCAGCTAAAGAACTGGGATTATTAACAATAGCCATTGTAACCATCCCTTTTCGTTTCGAAGGTGAAAGGAGAATAAATCAGGCAGTTGAGGGAATAAACGAAATTGAAAAATATGTTGATTCCTTATTAGTTATAAATAATGAGAAAT
The DNA here is from genome assembly GCA_002869305.1 of Marinilabiliales bacterium. Classification (GTDB taxonomy): domain Bacteria; phylum Bacteroidota; class Bacteroidia; order Bacteroidales; family UBA12077; genus UBA12077. The sequence continues at coordinate 2,437 of PKTC01000401.1, read as the reverse complement.
TAAGAGAGGTTTGCGGCAATCTTAAGTTTTCCGAGGCGTTTTATTATGCGGATAATATTTTAGCAACTGCAGCCAAGGGAATAGCAGAAATCATTACGGTTCCAGGGTATATAAATGTTGATTTTGCTGATGTTGAAACAGTTCTTTCAAATAGCGGTGTTGCACTTATGGGAACAGGTGTTGCAAGTGGTGAGGATAGAGCTGTAAAAGCTGTTCAGCAAGCACTTACATCGCCTTTATTAAATGATAATGATATTCAGGGTACAGAAAATATTTTACTAAATATTACTTCAGGAACCGAAGAAATTACCATGGATGAGATAGGTGAAATTGCTGATTTTGTTAATAGTGAAGTAGGTTCAAGTCCAAATATTATTTGGGGAACTGGTTTAGATGAAAAACTTGGAGATAGTATTGGAATTACCATCATTGCTACTGGTTTTGAGAGTAATAGTATACCTGAATTATATGCAAAGAAAACAACCAAGAAAACTATTACCTTATCTGAGGGACATAGTGAGGTAAAACAAAAACCTCCTGTTGTTAATGAAGTAAAAGAAAGTATTGAAGATGATGAAAGTTTAGACTTTAAACAACGTACTTTAGATTTTGATATTAAAAAAAGTAGGAATTCGGAACCTGACAAGTTTATCGTTTTACAGGAGCCTGAATCGGAAGCAGAGGTTGCCGTTGAGACAAAGCACTCCGAAATTGTAAAAAAGCTAAACGAATCGCGTGAGAGAACGAAAGAACGACGAAGGGATTCTTCAAGGATAAAGGACAATATTGATGAATTTGAAAGTGAACCGGCTTACAAGCGAAAGAATCTTAAAATAGATGAACCTTCACATTCAAAGAGTTCGAAGGTTTCGCGGTATTCATTAAAAGATGATGAAGATAATGAAGGTGCCTCTTTAAATCCAAATAATTCTTATTTACATGATAATGTTGATTAGAGATCTAAAAATATATAAGCATGAGTTTAGAAGAAAAAATTAATCAGGATATTAAGCAAGCAATGTTATCACGTGAAAAAGATAAACTTGAAGCATTGCGAGCAATTAAAACAGCTCTATTAGTTGCTAAAACTGAAAAGGGAGCAAGTGATTCAATGAGCGAAGATGCGGAAATAAAAATTCTTCAAAGATTGGTGAAACAGCGCAAGGAATCAGCAACTATTTTTGAAGATAAGAACAGGAAAGAGCTGGCTCAAAAGGAATGGTTTGAAGCAAGTATAATTGAAAAATATCTTCCCGAACAAATGAGCGAAGAGGAAGTAAAGTTGGTGATAAAAAAAATTATAGAACAAACTGGTGCAGAAAGTATGGCAGATATGGGAAAGGTTATGGGGATGGCTCAAAAAGAATTAGCAGGAAAAGCTGACGGCAAGATGATTGCTAACACAGTAAAATCTAGTTTATCAAAATAAAGTGTTCAAAACTGAAAGCTAATTTTAAAAGAATTTTAAAATTTAATTTGAATAATAGTTTCAGGGTTAGAGTAAAAGGCTCACATTTTATGTGAGCTTTTTTTATCTTTATAGGTGATTTGCAAATAACTTTTTATGAAAAAGGTATTATTAATAAATTCAAATATGGAGATCTTTCCATATCCTGTTGCTCCTCTAGGAATTGCACTTATAGCATCAAATTTGCTTCATAATTATCATGTCAAGGTTTTTGATGCGGCATTTAATTCAACAGATAATTTATTGAGCGCAATAGAAGAACTACAACCCGATTATATTGGAATTGGAATTCGAAATATTGACAATGTTACTATGCAGAATACCAAATGGTATTTAGGGGAAATAAAGGAAAATATTATAGAACCCATCAAAAAAAAATATTCTATTCCTTTAATAATGGGTGGCAGTGGATTTAGTATTGCTCCAAAAGAAATCTTTGAATACATGAATGTCGATTATGGAATAGTGGGGGAAGCAGAAAATATCTTACCTAAACTTCTTACTAATCTAGATTCTAATATAAAAATAAATTTACAAAATGTTATTACAAAGGCAGATATGCATTCTATGCCAACAGAAACATACATTGACTTATCAAATGTATCTTTTGCAAATATTGACAGATTTATTGATTTGGAACCATATAATACAAGAGGAAATTACCCTATTCAAACTAAAAGGGGATGTGCCCACAAATGCATTTATTGTTCTTATCCAAATATTGAAGGTACTAAATATAGGTTGCGTCCTGTTGGCGATATAGTAAATGAAATACAAGAAGTGCATGCCAGAATTCCTCAAGTAACATTTGAATTTGTCGATTCTGTTTTTAATTCACCATTAGATCATGCTGTAAATGTATGTAAAGAAATTATTCGTAGAGATCTAAAACTAAATCTTCGAACCATGGGTGTTAATCCAGGAGAAGTAAATGAAGAGCTGATTATACTGATGAAAGAAGCAGGATTT
>PKTC01000353.1 GCA_002869305.1 Marinilabiliales bacterium | reverse complement strand
TTTTATTTATTTCAGTTTCTGCTTATTCTAAAACTAAAGCCGAACTGTTTCCAAGAACAAATCTACGTTTTTTTATACTTGAAAGTGAATTAGCAGAAGGTAAATATCTAAGTGGTAATGTTTTAAATTATGGATTTATTAAATATAATGATAATGAATTACCTATTGAGAGACCGATAGATGACCGGATGTTAACATTAAGATCTCAATTCGTAATTGATAGCAGTTATATGGTGCAAGATCTATATTTAGTCGTATTGCCAGCAGAATATCCTTATAGAATTTATTTCAATCAAAATCAGTTAGCAATTCGCGGAGATTACAAACATGGATATACTAATAGATTGCACTATTCTGAGAAAGTTTTAATACCATCAGATAAAATAAACTATAATGATATTAATGAAATTGCATTTGAATTATATCCAATGGAGGGAGAAGTAAATCCTTTAACCCAGGTATTTATTTCAAACGCAAAAGATGCTACGAACTATGTGTTTTATAGAAATTTGGTTGGGCCTAAATTAATATCAGCATTAGCTTTAAGTGGATTTGTTTTCTTTCTTTTCTACTTAATTACTTATATAAGTAGAAGAGAGTATAAAAAACAGCATTTTCTATTTTTCGCTTTTATGAACTTATTTTTCGTAATTAGTTATATTAATAATATTTTTTCTTACGATTATTCACACACTTTTATTCTTGAGAAGATAGCACGATCTGGTTTTCCTTTATTTATATATGTTGGAATTTGCTTTTTATTAGAATATACAGAATTGTTTAAAAATAAAAGACGGATAAAGATGGTATTAACCATTATTTATCTTCCTTCATTAATTATGGTTTTAATTCCCGATTCCACCTCTGGTATTATTAGTAACTATAATTCATATCCGCTGATTTCATTATTTGTGGGTAATTTTATGCTATTTACCCTCACCTTATTGTTTTTTATTAGAGAAAAAGATCTTAGGTCAGGATTTCTTTTTGGTATTTTCATGCTCAATATATTTGCAGGTTTTCATGATGGATACTATTTCGCAGTTCTAAAGATGAAACCTTTTGTATTGTTAACACCTATTACTGTTTTTGGCATTAATCTTATCATATTCTTTATACTGGCTTTAGATCACTCTAAACTTTACCATTTAGCACTGGATAGTTCAAAGAAACTTGAAAAACTAAATTCAGATTTAGAGTTGCTTGTTGAGAAAAGAACCCAAAAAACAATTGAGTATGCTAATAAATTAGAAGAGGCGAATAACACGAAAGATAAATTTTTCTCAATAATTGCTCATGATTTAAAAAACCCTTTTAACACATTAATTGGGTATGCAGATGTTCTTAAATCGGACTTTAGAGAATATGGGCAAGATGAGATTTTGCAACATTTAAATGTGATTTACGATACTTCAGTGAATGGATATAATTTATTGGAAAATTTACTAAAGTGGTCGCAGTCGCAAACGGATAAAATTCTTTTTGAACCTAAGAAAGTTAATTTGCATGAGATTGCACAATTTTGTATTGATGATGTTGAAAACCAAAGTCGTTTTAAGGATATTGACGTTATAAATGAGGTTCCTAAAAATTATCATATTATTGCAGATGTTAATCTACTCAAGACGATTTTAAGAAATTTAATTAATAATGCAGTAAAATTTACCAATAGAAATGGTATGATATCGGTTCTTTGTCAGAAGGAAGCAAATGATGTTGTTATTACCGTTAAAGATACAGGTATAGGAATGTCAGAAAATGACTTAAAGGAAATGTTTAAAATTGATAAGATAAAATCAAAGCCAGGTACGAATAGAGAACGAGGAAGCGGTTTAGGATTGATTTTATGCAAGGAGTTCGTTGAAAAGCATGGAGGCAAAATTTGGGTGGAAAGCGAATTGGACATAGGTAGTACTTTCAGTTTTACCATACCTAAAATCATACAAATGAATTAGATGCTAGTGCATAAATCCCTGATCTTAAACAATATCTCTAATAAATTTGTTTAACTATTATATTTAAACATAAGGTTATGAGATTAATTAACAAAATCAGTATAATTGTATTATTACTTGTTAGTTTAAATCATATTGCAAAAGCCCAAGGATGCAGTGATGCTGGGATATGTACCATTAATAACATCAAAGATCATTCGTTTAATATACCTAACGAGTTAAAGGATAGAAATTTCTTTAAATCTGGAATTACATTCGGCATTGGGGAACATAGTATCAATGTTATTAATCCTTATTTAGAATATACAGGATTTGTTACTAATAAATTAAGTCTGTCTGGAAAAATTACGTATGCTTTTGTTTCAGGAGAGTTAGCAAATACGAATAATTTAAGCGATTTTATATTTTCCTCTAACCTTGTTTTATTTCAAGAAGTCCTAACTTCATTAAACGTAGTTTTAGGAGCAAAGATTCCTTTAAATAGCTCAAATATTAAAGAAGAAGATAATCCTTTGCCGATGCATTATCAAAGCTCTTTAGGAACATATGATTTAATTGTGGGAGTTAATTATTCCATCATGGATTTTGGAATTAGTATGGCATTGCAACAACCAATTATAAATTCTAATGAAAATGAATTTATCAAGCCTTTGGATCAGAACGCGATAGAATATAAATATTCATCAACAAACTCTTATAATAGAAAGGGAGATGTAGTTTTACGTGCTTCGTATTATTTAAAAGTTAATGAAAATAAATTTTATATTCGACCTGGATTACTGGGTATTTATCATCTGGGCAATGATACATTTAAAGATCAAAATGGAGTAGAACAAAGTATCAATGGATCAAAAGGTCTTACTTTAAATGCCAACTTATTTCTTAATTATAGATTTTCGGAATCTAAACAACTTGAATTCTCATTCGGTTTCCCTTTTGTAACAAGAGATCAACGCCCTGATGGTTTAACAAGAGAACTGGTTTCCGGTTTAGAGTATACTTATAGTTTTTAACTTGTCCTTAACATTATAAGTAAAATCGAATTCTTATCTTAGTAATAATAATTAGCAAGTTATATTATAATGAAAAGAAAAATGTACATGAATCCATATATAGCTGGAATAATACTAGGAATAGTATTACTCTCTGCGATGTACTTTTCCGGGAGGGGTTTAGGTGCTAGTGGTGGAATAAAGTATTGTGTAGTTTCTTTAGTAGGTGCTTTGGATCAGGAGCATGTTGAATCATCTAGTTATTATAAAAATTATTTTCAAGGAAATCAAAAGCCTTTAAATAATTGGTTAGTTTTTGAAGTATTAGGAGTATTAGTTGGAGGATTTGCTTCAGGGGCCATATCAGGACGGTTAAAATTTAAAGTGGAGAAATCACCTAACATTTCAGCTCGCAAGAGATTTTTAATGGCTTTTCTGGGTGGAATATTTTTTGTTTACGGAGCTCAACTGGCAAGAGGTTGTACAAGTGGAGCAGCACTTTCAGGAATGGCAGTTTTATCAATCGCTGGATTTGTTACCATGATCGCTATCTTTGGTTCAGCTTATCTGTTTGCGTGGTTTTTTAGAAAGAATTGGATTTAAATGGAATTATTATGGGACCGGTTATAATATCATTGAATTTATCAGAATGGATAAATCTTTTAATAGGTTTTTTAATTGGTATTGGTTTTGGATTTTCATTAGAACAAGCTGGATTTTCATCAAGCAGAAAACTTGCTGGAATGTTCTATGGATATGATACTACAGTTTTAAAAGTTTTTTTTACTGCTGCTATTGTTGCATTACTGGGTTCACAGTTTTTAAGTTATTTTGGCCTGCTCGATTTGGATTTGGTCTATGTTAATCATTACTATGTTGGAGCATCCATTGTGGGCGGAGTTATTATGGGAGCTGGTTTTATTATGGGAGGATTTTGCCCGGGAACAGCAATGAGTGCTGCTTCAATTGGTAAAATAGATGCTTTCGTATTTCTATTAGGTGGTTTAGTGGGGGCGTTTTTATTTGCTGAGACTTATCCTTTAATTGAAGAGTTTGCTACAAGCTCTTATAAAGGGCCTGTTAAAATTTCAGATTGGATAGGTATTTCGGACGGATTATTTGCATTTATTCTTATTATAGCTGCAGTAGTATTGTTTTGGTTTGCCGAGTATGCAGAAAAGAGATTTAAAAGACCTGATATAATAGAAGATATTAATAGTTAATTGTTTATGAGCTTTAGAGTTAAGTTTTCCATAATGATCATTGTTTTAGGAGGGATGCTGGTATTTCTTCCCTCTATTCAAAATAAAATAAATGAGCCGAAACTCAGCGAATTATTTGAAGTGTCAACGATCAGTAATATATATTTTTCGGTAGATCAGATTGCTAAAAGTATGGTTCGTGAAGATACAAGTATTCTATTGATCGATTTAAGATCGCCTGAAGAATATAAAGCTTTTAACTTGCCAGGTTCTATAAATATTCCATATAATGATTTATTAAATAGAGACTGGCAAGGATATCTGAATCAGAAAAGTATAAAGAATGTTTTGTACTCTAATGGTGATTTTACTTCCACCAGTGCATGGATAATTGTTACAAGATTGGGATATGAAAATAACTTCATTCTTAAGGGAGGATTAAATGAGTGGTATAATACAGTAATGGAAAGTAAATTTGAAGGCAGGAAGATCACAGCAAAAGAAAATGCTTTGTTCGAAACACGAACAAAGGCTAAAATATTATTTACTGAAATGAATAGCTTACCTGATAGTTTAAAAGTGAAATTCATTGCAGCTAAAAGATTAAAGGAGCAACAACTTGATGGAGGTTGTAATTAAATAATTTTAGATGAAACGATTCAAGAGTTTAAGGTTTATAATTACATTTCTTATTTTAATATCAGCTATTGTACTAGCCAGGTTAATAAGAGGAAATTATTATATGATAAGTGCAGATAAAGTTTATGAACAATCTCTAGATACGGATGAGATTATTCCATTTAATCAATATGAAATATCTCCAGAAGATTTTTATTTGGTTGATTTAAGTAATGAAAAATTGTTTCAACAGTGGCATGTGGAAAATGCAGTTAATATACCTTATATGGATTTGTTAAATCGGATAAGTTTTAAAAACAAATACCAGAAATGGTTAATATATTCTAATAATATTTCAGAGACCGTGAAAGCCAAAATGATATTAAATCAAAAGGGTATAAAAGCCTTTTATCTGGATTTTGCTGAAATTAATAACAATGTTGCTTACAAGAATGTGAATAGCATTGGTTTGGATGAAAAGTTTAAATATAAATTCCGACCCGATAGCACTATCAGGCCGGAATAAATCCTAAATCAATTTGTTAGCTTATTCTGTTACAAAATGATAATTGTGTATTTCTTGATCAGTGAATGGTAACCACGATAAAGTCGCGCGATCTTCAATCATCTTATCATACATGAAAGAATTAGCTCCATGTTCGAGCGTTTGTGCATTATATCCCAATAATCGCAAATAAGCCGTTACGAATCCAGAGTTGTGACCAGTACCGCAATATACAACTACATCCTTGTCAACGGGAATAGTTTCCATTTCCGATACAATGCCTAATGTTGCATTTGGTTTATATCTTATAGACCCCGGAATGTGTCCTGCTAAATATTTATCTTTCCTATCATAATTTATGATATAGTAATTTTCAGGATTTTCGAAAACCTGATCTGCTGAAACAAAAACATCCTTTAAACCTTCTTTAAAAATACTTTCAAAACGAGCAGAATGAATATCTTCTCCTTTTTTCATACCTGTATTTAAGTCAGGTAGATTATACCTTTCAGTTTTTGTGTTAGATTCCTTTTCAATTTGATCTTGAAATTTACTTGAAACTCCAGATAACCAATAATCCTTTGCAAACTTTTCGTTCCATGCACTCATGCCCCAACGCATAGAATATACATTGCCATATCCCATTAAACGTAATAAAGATGCAGAATAGCTTGCTATTTGACCTCCGTAGCAGACAAGTATAATTTTATCAAATTCAAATGGAATAATTTCGTTCTCAAAGTGGTTTGGTAAATTATTGAAACGCACATTAACAGCATTTTTAATATGCCCTTTATTATAAACATCCGCATGGCGCATATCAATAATATGAATGTTACCATCCATCTCCTCAAATACGCTTGATGCTTTGATTAAGGAAGGAAAATTTCTGCCATTAACATAATCACCCATTTCTTCAAGATACATAATCAGTTTTAATGCTTCTGAGGTATCTTTTTTAACAGCACTTTGCTTGTTGCTGCCTTCAGATTTTTGTTGCGTTTCACCGCAACTTGGAAAGATAAATGGGATGACAAATAGTGCGCTAAAAATAAAATACTTAAAAAGTTTCATCATATTTCAGCTTTTAATTATGCCTCGTCGGCAATTAGTTCCATGTCTTTGTCGAATCTCAATGTATCACTTGGTTGTCCATTTTCCTGGTATTCATATTTAATAACTGCAAATCCAGTTGAAGGATGATCCATTAAATTTCGATCTTTGTCTAAAAATAGAACTTCAGTTACGGAACCGTGCTCATCATATTTATACTGACGAACTGGAACTGCTTTACCAGATAGAAATTCATTGTCCTGATCATAATAAGCGGTTTCAGTAACATTTCCGTTTTCGTCATATTTGCTTGCAAATCGAGCCCATCCAAAGTATAAGTTTGAGTATTGACCGACAGTATTATGAACAGAGAACTCCAGTAAATTTCCTTTTTCGTCAATATCAAATAAGAAATATGACACACCTACATCTCCACAATTTTCAACAGTGCAGTTGTATAAAGTATCTGCCTGATAATTTGCCATTCTTTCTACAAATCCATCCTGATCATAAGAAAAACGTAACTCATAAAATGGACAAAACTCATTTAATACAGTTTCTTCATCATTCAAATTATATCTGTTTTCTTTAATTAACCCATCTTCCAATTTTTCCCATGTGTAGTATGCAATTTTGTTATCGTTTTCAACAGGATTTCCTTCTTTATCATAAAACTTTAATCCTGTTCTAATGCCTTTTTCATTTAGGTCGAAAACGTATTTATAAACTCCACGACTTAATTTAGGTTCGTTATTCTTGTCAAAAAAGTGTCTGATTTCCTGATTATCTGTGTATTCAATAACTATTTTGGCCGCTCCTGTTGATGAATAATCAAGCAACTCATTTCCTCTTACAAATTCAATACTAGTAGGTCTTCCCTCGTCATCGTAAGTAAATTTATACGTGTTAATTGTTGCAGCGCCTTCGGCTGTAACAGGGTATGTTCCTTTAATATCATCGAAAACGGTTTCGCTAAATAAAATATGTCGATAATGTTTCACATTCTCTTCTGTGTTAGAACTTTTTTGTGTTTGGTTACAAGATATTAACCCAAACCCAATAATAGTTAGTGTAATTGTTAATAATAAACTTCTCTTTGTTTTCATGGTGTTAGTTTTAATTTTTAGTATTTGTCTTTTAGTTTGAATGTTGAATTATGAAATTTAATAATAATAATAAGCATTCTGAAATAATAACTTTATTTAACATTTTATTAACCTGATTTTTATAAAAACTTTAAACAGGTTTAAGTACAACTCAATACTTGAACAAAATAAAATGTATATAGTTTAACTTTTAACCTATACGATTCAATTTTTTTTTAAAGGATCTCAATTAAACTTTGTTTGTTTAACAGAATCTTATATTTTCGAGCTTTCAATTTAATTCAAAGAAATATGAAACGGAGTCCAATTACGATATTTTTAAATAGTGTTGAAAGAGTAGGGAATGCATTG
>PKTC01000360.1 GCA_002869305.1 Marinilabiliales bacterium | reverse complement strand
TCTTATCAATGGACAGGTTTAAAAAACCTTTAATCACATTATAATCAGAAATTTGCTCAACGTTATCTTTTAAAAAAGTTCCTATTTCGTTGGCAGTTTGTTCAGGTGGCTTTTTAGATAAACGCAATAATGGAAATACTACCAGGGTAAAATCTCCCTCAAAATCTTTTCTTGTCCTCTGAAATTGTACAGTTTTTTCAACGGGTTCCTGACCATACAGTTTTTTTACCGCAATACTTACAGCCTCTTTTAACCTATTCTCAATATCCATGCTTCTATTTTATCCTGATTTTACCTGAAAATTTAGCGCACAAAGATAAATCCAAATTACTCATTAAGCAAATTTAAACAATACTTACTAATTCTATTTTTTTCTAATAAATTAAACAAAAAAAAGACCCGTTNGGAGCAGGTCTAAACTACCCTTCATTAATTTGGAAATACGAAATGAAGGACAGGAAAGTACTTTACTTACCTAAAACCCAGAAAGTCTTATCTGTCATCCAATCTTCAATCGGACAACAGTCTTTATCTGTTTTAATTTGCCAGAAATTGTCATCAAACATCCATTCCTCAAATTCAACAAATTCTTCAATAGAATCTTTTGTTGAAGTATGCTTGCTCATTTCCCATGAGCTATTATTAAGCATCCAATATTCAATTTGCTTATGGTCTTCCAATATCTGTTCTTTTATTGTAAATAATTCAAACATAGATAATCGAGAGGAACTCATATCAAGATAAGATTTATTAGACATCCAGTTTGCTGATTTATTATTTAATACTATCGTGTTTGTAGATTTCAATGATAAATCATGACTAATGATTGCATTAGTTCCTGAATTTACTGAAGAGATTAGATTTTGGGAGTACGTGCTGTCAATAAAAGCGATAAATACTATTAAGGCAGCCAGAATCTTAGCGATGTGAAGTAATTTTTTCATTTTGCAGCCTCCGTGTGGTTAATTTGTATCTACTAATTTGACGACTAAGTGCGGTTTATGTTACAGATTAAGCTCTATAAAGACGCTAAAAAAATAAAAAAGCTGCTTTTTAGGATAGTTAAAATGAAAAGAATAATAGTAATTTATATATATCGAGAAGAATTAACGAAGGATTATTTGATATTAAACTCTTTATTAATTTTTTATGTAACAAATGGTATTGCATTTTAAAGAACCAGGCCAACCCTAGGTTATTTATAACTTGTGCATATCTAAGCAGTTTTATTGGACCTAATAATTGTTTTCTTTCAGGATAGTTTTCGTAAAGATATCTAAGGTTGTACACTGACTTGTTCGTCTTGGATATAAAATCAGTACTCAAATCCAGACCTTCATGAATTAATGGATTTGTAATATGATTAATCTCAGTTCCCCGTCTTTTTAATTCAATCCCAAATAAAGTGTCTTCGTGCCCATACTCAATTAGATCCTCATTAAATTTAATTTTTGTAAAGATTTCCTTCTTAATTAAGAAATTAAAAGTAGAAAAAGAGTTATACGGATTTTTAGCTCGCATTGCTGAAGATCGCATTTCTCTATTTTTTCCATAGAACCAATGGAGAAATAATTTTCTATCCTCTGGTGCTTTCTCCTGATATATTGTACCTCCGCATGCCACTTCATTATTTTGATAAATACACTGAATATAATTCTTGAGATATTCTGAACCATAAATACCTGCATCACAGTCAATAAATAGCAAATAATTATATCTTGATTTAGAAGCCAGATAATTTCTTATTTTCGAACGCCCTATGTTTTGAGTTAGTTGTTCAAATTTCACATAAAGTAAATTTTGTAACTCACTGTTTGATTCATTTTTTTTGCTTGATGAATCGTCCACAATAATAATTTCCGCTTCAATGGAATTATCTTTAATTTGTTCCACCAAACCATGCACTAAATCTGAAATATTAAAGTTATATACAGGAATTAATATTGATATCATATTATTGATTCTGTGCTTAGCAATCGAAAATTAATTTAATATATTTGTTTTTTCTATTTTAATCAAAATCTAAAAGTATGAAATTTAAAGATATTCTAAGTATTCTAGCCCTATTAATATTTCCAATGCTGGTATTTTCGCAATCATATAAAATCGATGTAAAGATTTCTGATTTAAAAGAAAAAGAAATTTACCTGGGGTACTATTATGGAGATAAAACCTACGTTAGCGATACTATTATGCTAAATGCAAAAGGTGAAGGAATTTTTAAGGGCGATAGCCTGTTGGATCAAGGTGTATATATTATTGTTTTACCTTCTAAAAATTATTTCGATATATTAGTTGGAGCAGATCAGGAGTTTTATGTTGAAACAAGTACTGACAATTTAATTCAGAATTTAAAGATTAAAGGGTCTGATGAAAATACTGCATTTAAGGACTTTCAGCAGTTTATGATGAATAAACAGAAAGAATCGATTCAACTTCAGGAACAACTTCAAAAATATAATGAAGAATCAGATTCTATAAAAATTCTTAAAGATCAACTTGCTGATTTATCCAATGAAGTGCAAGCGCATTGGGATAAAACAATTGAAGAAAACAATGGAAAACTGCTGGGTGTTCTAATTAAAGCGATGAAAAATCCAAAAATTCCTGAGATCGACATTCCAGAAGATATTGAAAATAAGGATTCAGTAAGGTGGTTTCATTCATACAATTATAATCGTAAGCACTATTTCGATCATGTTAATTTCTCAGATGAAAGATTCCTTAGAACTCCAATATTCCATAAAAAGCTCGAAACATTTTTTACAAAAACATTAGTACAGGATCCTGATACCTTAATAACTTATATTGACAGGGTAATTTCAAAAACTGAAGGTAACGTGGAAATGTTTCAGTATGTTGTTAGATATCTCTTTAATACATATACACAAAGCAACATCATGGGCATGGATAAAGTTGTTGTTCATTTAGCTGATCACTATTATTTAACTGATAAAGTTGATTGGCTTGATGAAGAAAATGAGAAAAAACTAAAAGAGCATGTTGCAAAATTAAGATTTAACCTGATTGGAAACCTTGCCCAAGATCTTAAGATGGAGACTTACAATGAAGAATATGCCCGATTACATGATGTTGATGCTAAGTATATCTTAATTTATTTTTGGGAGCCTAATTGCGGACATTGTAAAAAAGTAACGCCAAAAATTCACGAGTTATACCATGAATATGATCGAAGCGAATTTGAGGTTTTTGCTGTTTATACTCAAACTGATAAGGAAGAATGGGAAGAATATATAACCGAAAACGGTTTAGATGATTGGATCAATGCTTGGGATCCATACAATCTAACTAACTTTAGATTTTTCTATAATGTCTACAGTACACCAACTATATACTTACTCGACGAAAACAAAAAGATCATTGCTAAACGAATTGGTGAAGATACTTTGAGAAACATTTTAGAAATCGAATTGGGAAAAAGAAATATTTCAGACGAAATAAATAAAGAGCACAATTAAGTGCTCTTTTTTACTTCGGTTTTACCGTAAGGTAAATACATAATTGCAAGATTAATTAACTACTTAAGTTTATCTTTAAAAACCTTCTTAAACTTCTCTATTTTTGGCGTAATAACAAATGAACAGTAGGGTTGTGCTTTATTGTTATCGTAGTATTCCTGATGATAATTTTCGGCTTTATAGAAAGTTTCAAATTCGGTTATTTCAGTTACAATTGGGTTACTAAAGATCTTTGCATCATTTAGTTTCTTTTTATACTCTTCTGCAAGTTCTTTTTGCTCTTTGTTGTGATAAAAAATAGCAGAACGATACTGCGTTCCAACATCTGCTCCTTGCCTGTTTAATGTAGTTGGATCATGTGTTTGCCAAAAAACTTCAAGCAATTCTTTGTAGCTTATATCTTCAGAATTGTAAGTAAGCTGGATTACTTCAGCATGCCCTGTATTACCAGTACATACCTCTTTATACGTTGGATTTTTTACTGTTCCACCTGAATAACCTGACACTGCAGATTCTACGCCATTTAATTGTTGAAAGATAGCTTCTGTACACCAAAAGCATCCCGATCCAAAGGTTGCAATTTCCATATTTTTATTGTTTTGAGAATATAATTGATGAACAGTTGCAATCATAACAAATAACAATAATATTCTAATACCTGATCTCATATTCTTTTTTAATATTAACAGAAATTAGAAGTAAATGTTTATTCAATAGTTTGTATTTTTATAGTTCAATTGAATTATTTATGAACTTTAAAGATCAACTGTTAGCAGAGCTTTCTAAGCGAAATACTGATTATATTGCCTCGGTAATTGACCGTGAGGAAAAGCTATTTAAAGAAATGATGGATTTGGTTTTTGCAAATGAAGAATATATTTCTGGTAGTGCATGTTGGGTAATTGAAACTTTATGGTTAAAATACCCTGAAATGATTAATCCTTACATAAATGATATCATTGATTTCTTACCTAAATCAAAGTATGATAATCAAAAACGTCATCTGAGTAAAATACTCTCCACAAGAAACTTAAAGGAACTAGATGAAGTACGATTAGGTGTTTTAATTGATCGTTGCTTTACCTGGTTAGAAGATCCTGTTTACCCTACTGCAGTTAAAATGCATTCGATGCAAATAATCTACAATTATGTCAAAATTGAACCCATTTTGGCTACTGAGTTAATTGCAATTATTGAAAATCAGTTTGAAGATGGCACACCTGGATTTAAAAATCGCGGAGAAAAAATATTAAAAGAACTGTATAAATTGATTGATTAATAAATAGTTATTATTTATCTATTATTATAGATATGTATATTAGTTGTTATTTAAATTTTTTATTTTAATTTTGTCCCGCGTTTAATATTTAACTGAATTAAAATGAAAAATATCGTTGTAAATGAAATGTATTGTCCACAAAATCATCCATGTCCGTCTACAGGTGTATGTCCTGTCGGTGCTATAAATCAAAAAAATCCTTTCAGTGCCCCTGAAATTGATTATAGTAAATGTACTGGATGCGGAATATGCACCCGTTCGTGCATGGCATTTCAATGCACAAACTGTTAAAAAAAGCCGGATTATTCCGGCTTTTCTATTTTACTTAGGTTCCCAAAAACATCTTTTTGGAGATACAATTTTATCTTCGTCTTTTAATACCTTCATTGCCTTGTCCACTTCCTTTTTATCTAATCCTGAGATTTCAGCTATTTCACCTGCTTTAAGAGCTTTACCAGATTTTTGCATTGCTTCGAGTACCTTCCTAACGTTTTCCATCTTAATTCAATTTTGTTATTCAATTAATTTGTTTTAAAATTAGTAGTTATCCATTACAAAAGCAAAATATAACACCAATCGTTTAATCCGCTATAATTAAGCATTTAACATTATTTAACACATTAAGTACGAAATTTATCGTAGAATAATTTGTAAGTACGAAAATTATCGTATATGTTTGTAAAATAAAAATGCTTGAACGCATCAAAATATATAATCTTTCGTCTATAAAATATGAGTTTAAAAGGTAAACATAGTCCAACGGAATCGGAACTTGAGATTTTGCAACTACTTTGGGAGTGCGGTCCCTCGACAGTGAGGTTTATTAACGAAAAGCAAAACGTCCAAAAAGAAGTTGGATATACAACCACTTTGAAAATAATGCAAATTATGGCTGAAAAAGGTATGCTTTCAGTTAATAAAGAAAGTAGACAGCATATCTACACACCTACTGTGGATGAAACTTAAACAAAAAGTCGTTTACTAGATGGATTTTTAAAAAAGACTTTTTCTGGTTCAGCTTCAAAAATGGTGTTACAGGCCTTAGGTAATCACAAGCCAAGCGAAGATGAGCTTGAAGAAATTAAAAACTTAATAAACGAAATTGAAAACAAGTCTTCTGAGGGGCAGAATAAATCAGAGAAATAATGAATTTATTTTCAAAAATATTGAGTGATCAGCTAATTAATGCATTTGGATGGAGTTTATTTCATATCCTATGGCAAGGTTTCCTTCTAGCAATAATTATTGGTATTGTCCTATCATTTTTAAAAAATAAATCAGCCCAATTAAGATATATAATATCTTTCATTGGACTTGTAGTAATAGTTGGGTTATCAGTTTTTAATTTCTCCAGCAACTTTGATAAGGAATCTCAACCTGTCTCAAATAAATATATATTACAAGAATCAGATAATTCAGATTTATTATTGATTGATGTTAATCAGGTTCAAACCAGTTTAAACTCAAAAGAAATATTATCAGATCTAAAGAATAATATATCTAAAATTGACCATTACTTTCCACTTGTAGTGAATTTCTGGATTATTGGTATATTAATATTTACCTTAAAGTTCATTCTAGGATTTTTTTATTCCAATCAGTTAAAAACGGCCAAAACAATTGAAATTTCTAAAAAATGGATTCAACAATTTGGTTTAATTGAACGAAAACTAAAAGTAAAAAGATCCATTCGATACATCGAATCAAAATTGATTAAAATTCCTCTGGTAATAGGATATTTAAAACCAGTAGTTGTTATTCCTGCTGAGATGCTTACAGGAATACCATTTGAACAGATTGAGGCTATAATTGCCCACGAAATTGCTCATATACGACGAAACGATTATATATTCAATGTGTTACAAACAATTATTGAAACGGTGTTCTTCTTTCATCCCGCTGTTTGGTACATATCATCACAAATTAGAAAAGAAAGGGAAAATTGTTGTGATGATATGGCATTAACGGTGTGTAAAGAATCATTGGTTTACGCCAAAGCACTTGTTTCAGTTCAAGAACTTAGTTTGAAAAGGCATTATTCCGCGGTTGCCTTTTCAGGTAAGAAGAAACATTTGTTAAACAGAATAAAACGTATGATTATGAAACCAAAAGTAAAAACAAATTTCACAGATAGAATTATTGCAGCCATAATAATTATTTCAGGGGTGTTTGCCTTGTCTTTTACCTACACGGCTAAAACCTATGATTTTGATACTGAATCGAACTTTAAAAATGAGGTTTATAAACCTGCAAATGAGTCCCTAAAAGAAATTGTTGAGACAAGTTATAACCCTTTAGTTATTAGGAAAGATACCATAGTAGTAAGAAAAGAAAGAGATCATAATGAAATAGAAATTGACGATAACAAAGTGATTAAAACCTACAGAAAAGATGGGGAAAAGTCGAAAATGGAATTTAAAATTAAAAATGGTAAAGCCTACGACCTATATGTAAATGGTGAAAAAATTCCAGAAAGCGAATACGCTAAGTATCAAAAGGAAATAGACAAAACCATGTCAGATCTGGAAGATGCAAAAGAAGATATTCGTGAGGCCATGAAAGATATTGAGGAATTGGATCTCGAGAAAATACAGATGGAAGTTCAGGAAGCAATAAATAATGTTCATATTGATGTTGCTGAAATGCAAAAAGAAATTGCAAGAGCAATGGAAGAAATGCACGAAATTGATGTAGAAGATATTCTTAAGGAAGTTGAAGCAAGTGTTAGTCATCTTGAAGATCTCGATTTCGACTTTGATCTTGAAATTGGTGATTTGGATATAAATATTGAAGAAATTAAAGCAGAAATCGAAAAAGCCAATATTTATATGCGTGAGAATGTTGATATGAAAGAGATTGAAAAGGAAATTCAAAGAGCTCATGAAGAATTAAAAAGTTTGCATGAAGAAGATATTAGAATGCAACTAGAAGAAGAGCTGAAAGAATTCGACATGAAGAAAAAAGAAGAAATAATTAAAGAACTGGAAGAAAAATTGCAAGAACTAGAGAAACTGGAATTAGAAGAAAAATAAATACTAAAAAACCTCGATAAATTTATCGAGGTTTTTTTTACTTTCTAGTAGCATGGAAGTGCTTCCAGCGTTGTTTGATAAGCTGTTTTGTCTACTGCATTGATACCATCACAATTTATGTAATCCTGTAATGCATCTTTATAAGCTTCACAATTAGTTGTTGACTTATCTACACTATAAGCAGAAGAAGCATCTATTACATCTGCTAATTTCTGCGTACAAGAAATTGGATTGTCATCATCGCAAGATGTAACAACAAATGCACCTGCAGAAAACAAAGCAACTACTCCTAATATTAATACTTTTTTCATAATGAGTTGGTTTTTATGGTTAGTAATTAAACTTTTTCGAAGATATAAAAAAATTGTTTAACGCTTAGACACTTTAAGACCATTATTTTATCAATCACTCTATTTTATTGACGACTTTACAACAATAAAAACTATTTTTTGTT
>PKTC01000233.1 GCA_002869305.1 Marinilabiliales bacterium | reverse complement strand
TTCACCGTAATAGTGCAAATCTCGATTTGGATGTACTCCGCCAACAATATGAACCTCTGTTACGTCAGTATCTTTATACGATTCTGCTTTTTTCAGAATATCTTCCATAGAGTATTCCCAACTGCCTTCCTGGTTTATTTTTCTGTGATAAGAACAGAATGTGCAGTCATAAATACAAATGTTGGTGGGTTCGATATGAAAATTCTTATTGAAGAATACTTTATCCTGATTTTTAATATTATTTAGATAGCTTGATAATACTCCTAAAATTCCTAACTCAAAATTGAATAATTCAATTCCTTCTTGAATATTTAATCTTTCCTGATTAAATATTTTTATGGCGATTCCCTTGTGTAAATCACTCAACTGGTTTGATTGTATAATATTTTGTATCAAAACGATTATTTTTTGTGCAAAAATAGCAGAATTTAACAGATATAAGTGAAAACAATAAATAAGAAAAGATGTTTTCAGGTATATGAATTAAATGATGGTAGGTATAAACAAAAAAGTAAGGAACGATTAATATTATTCCTTACTTTGTCATTATAATAAGAGTTATTAAATTACTTCTTAGAATTGAATTCGTCAGAAACACTTAATTTTTTTCTTCCTTTTGCTCTACGTGCAGCAAGCACTTTTCTTCCGTTCACAGATGCCATTCTTTCTCTGAATCCGTGTTTGTTTTTTCTCTTTCTGTTCGAAGGTTGAAATGTTCTTTTCATCTCAAAATATTTTTACAATGTTTTTACTTTTTCTTTTAGAACTGCAAAAGTAATGTTTTTTTCTTTCCTGCAAAAAGAATTTGAAAATATTATTGAATTAAATTGGCAAGTAAATAACTTTCTTGGTTTCGAAAAAGGGCTCATTAAAGAATTCAGAGATTTCAAAAAATTTAATTCTTGATTTAAAATTTACAAGTTCGTCGCTTAAATCACCTCCCTTTAAATATAAAATGCCATTTTGCAAATCGTTGATTGACTCTTTTTTTACTTTAGTTCTTACCCAGTTATAAAAGGAAGGGAAAGCAGTTACTGCACGGCTAATTATAAAATCGTATTGATTTTTAACTTTTTCTGCCCTAATTTGCTCAGATGATGTATTGTTTAACCGAATAGAATTTGCAATTTCTTCAACTACTTTAATTTTTTTACCGATCGAATCAATCAAATGAAATTTGCAATCCGGAAAAACTATGGCTAAAGGAATACCAGGAAAACCGCCACCTGTTCCTACATCTAAAATATCAGTGCCTTTTTTAAACTGTATTACTTTGGAGATTGCTAATGCATGCAATACGTGTCTTTCGTATAAATGGTCAATATCCTTTCTGGAAATAACATTGATTTTATTATTCCAAACTTCATAAAGCTCTTTCAATAATAGAAATTGATTTATTTGCTTTTCCGTTAGATCGGGAAAGTATTTTCTTACAATTTCCATTTTACTTTTATTTTATGTTTGGATTGATATTTTTCAGGATATTAAAAAGTAATTCTCTCGCTCTGAAGAGTTGTGCTTTTACTGTACCTATTGGAAGATCAAGTTCCGTGGCAATTTCTTCGTAAGAATACTCCTTAAAATACCGAAGTTCGACAAGGGTTCTATAACGAGGTTTAAGTTTCTCAACTACACTTCTTGTTAAAGCCATTCGCTGGCTTTTTATCATATCTTCTTCAGGATCTGGAGTGTCAGCCTGCAAAGGAGCACCCATTGATTCTTGATCATCTGTTGTATGATCTAAGGAAACAAGATTGGCTTTTTTCTTACGAATAAAATCGATACAATTATTAGTAGCAATTTTAAAAAGCCAGGTGCTAAATGCATAATTAGGAGTGTACTGCGCTATATTTTTAAAGGCTTTTCCGAATGCTTCAATGGTCAAGTCTTCAGCATCACTTTTGTTGTTTACCATTTTAAGAAGCATATAATAAATAGCATCTTTATACCTGCCCAACAGTTCAGCGTATGCTTTTTCGTCTCCAGCAATAGCTAACTTAACAAGTTTATAATCGTGTCTTGCTTTATCGGATAGGTTGGGATTTACTTCCATTTACTTCTTTTTGTGGTGAAATAATTTGCTAAAATAATGGAAAAACTTAAATAAGGCATCAAGAAATCGTAAAGAAGTGATGGAATTAATAAGTTTTTTTCATTAAATCGTTTCATTGCAACCTTAAATATAGTTAGTTGTAATATCATTCTTACACCAAATGCTGATAATATATAAACATAATATACCTTAAAAAAGATTAACGAAAGAGCAAATAAAATGTAAAAGCTTACCCTGCTGGCATTTTCCCAGAATAATCTCCATTTAGTTCCAAATCTATATAGTTTGGATGACGAATAGTGCCTTTTCTTTTGCTTAAACCAACTATGAAAGTTTTGTTCTGCCTCAGATCGTGTGATGGAATCTTTCGATATTTCAATGCTTGTATTTTTCTTGGTAGCTGCCTCGCTTACAAATAAGTCATCATCGCCCGATTCAATATGGTTATGACTTGCGAATCCTTTATGTTTAAAAAATAAAGATTTTTTATAGGCCATATTTCGGCCTACACCCATATAAGGTCTGTGGGCCAGTGCATATGTCATATATTGCAATGCAATAAATAATGTATCAAAACGGATCAGGTTATTAATTATTTTTTTTTCTTTATTGTATCCGCCATATCCAAAAACAATTTCCTTTTTATCAGAAAATTTTGTCTGCATTTTTTCTATCCATCTATTACTTTCAGTAAAGCAATCGGCATCTGTTAAAAGTAATAATTCATTTTTAGCGGCCTTAATGCCAATGGTAAGAGCAAGTTTTTTGCTGTGGTAAAACTTTTCGTCTTGTTTTATGGTTGTTGTTTTTAAATGTTTATATTTTTTTTGAAATCGTTCTAATACAAATTCAGAGTCATCTTCAGAACAATCATTAACAACAATTACCTCATAATCTGGATAATCTTGAGTTAAAATGGATGGTAAGTTTTTTTCGAGATTATGTTCCTCATTTCTTGCGCAAATGATTACTGATACAGGTTCTTTTTTTAATGTGGATTCTTTTTTGTTTTTATAAAAGATAATCCTGGTGTAATAAATAATGTAAAAGTATAATTGAATTAACAAGCTAAGGCCAAGAGCCACAAGTATTATAAATATTGGATTTTCCAATACAAATTTGATGTATTCCACTTTAATTATTGATATTAGTATAGTTAAAAGGCAATTTTATTAAACATTTTTGGGTTAAACAAGAATTGTGTTTTGAATAAATAAAATATTTATTCACATTTTTTATCTTTGCCACGAAATAAGACCTATATGAAGTTTGAAATATTCGCAAAAGAGCCCAAAACAAATGCGAGAGCAGGGGAGATAACAACTGATCACGGAAAAATACAAACACCAATATTTATGCCTGTTGGCACTGTGGGAAGCGTAAAAGGTGTTAACCAAAAAGATTTGGTAGAAGATGTTAAAGCCCAAATAATTTTGGGAAATACTTATCATTTGTATTTGCGACCTGGAATGGAAACAATGCAATTGGCAGGTGGCTTGCACAAATTTATAAGTTGGGATAGACCAATTTTAACAGATAGTGGAGGATACCAGGTTTTTTCACTGGCAGAAAACAGAAAGCTTAAGGAAGATGGCGCACATTTTAGATCGCATTTGGACGGCTCCAAGCATATTTTTACACCTGAAAGTATTGTAGATATTCAAAGAATCATTGGTGCTGATATTATCATGGCATTTGATGAATGCACACCTTATCCATGCGATTATGATTACGCTAAGAAATCTATGGAACTAACGCATAGGTGGTTAGCAAGAGGATTAAAACGATTTGATGAAACAGAGTCAATCTATGGGCACAAGCAAACTTTTTTTCCTATAGTGCAGGGAAGTGTTTTTAAAGATCTTAGAATAGAATCCGCAAAAACAATTGCCTCTCATGACAGAGAAGGATATGCCATAGGAGGATTATCGGTAGGTGAACCAATCGAGGAAATGTACGATATGATTGATGTTGTAAATGAATATTTACCTGAAGATAAACCCAGATATTTGATGGGAGTGGGGACACCGGTAAATATTCTGGAAGGAATAGCTCGAGGAATAGATATGTTCGATTGTGTTATGCCAACTCGTAATGGAAGAAATGGTATGTTATTTACTAAAGAAGGTATAATAAATATAAAAAATGTTAAATGGAAGAACGAATTTTCTCCCATCGAAGAAGATGGTGCTTCCTTTGTAGATACTAAATTTTCAAAAGCATATTTAAGACATTTAATTGTATCTGGTGAAATATTGGGCGCCCAAATAGCTAGTTTACATAATTTAAGTTTTTATCTTTGGTTGGTTGGTGAAGCAAGAGAAAAAATCTTAGAAGGATCATTTCATACCTGGAAAAATGAAATGGTTCAAAATTTATCGCAAAGATTATGAGTTTTTTAAGACTTAAGAAGATTGATTTATACATAATTAAAAAGTTTTTAGGAACTTATTTTTTTGCTATTCTAATCATTATAAGTATTGCAGTTGTATTCGATATATCTGAGAAAGTAGAAGATTTTATCGAAAAAGAAGCTCCATTAAGAGCAATTGTTTTTGATTATTACTTAAATTTTATTCCATATTTTGCCAATCTTTTCAGTTCATTATTCACCTTTATTGCAGTTATTTTTTTTACTTCAAAAATGGCGTATAATACCGAGATTATTGCAATTCTCAGCTCGGGAGTTAGTTTCAAGAGAATGATGTATCCGTTTTTTGTTTCTGCTTTAATTATTGCAATACTATCCTTTTTATTAATGGCCTATATTATTCCGCCGGCCAATGAGGAAAGAATAACATTTGAATATACGTATATTAGAAATCCCATCAGAAATACCGACAAAGATATTCATCGTCAAATTGAACCTGGTGTTTTTGTTTATATGAAAAGTTACAATGTTTCAAATGATATCGGTTATAAATTTGCAATTGAAAATTTTAAAGATGGAGTGTTAAGATCTAAACTTACATCCGATTATGTGAAATGGGATTCAACTCTTTCTAAATGGACCATTCGGAATTATTTTATAAGGGATATTGATAGTGTAGGCAATGAAAGCATCACAACAGGAGCAAAAATTGATACTGCACTTAATATGCGCCCTGAAGAGTTTAAAAGAATGCGTAATTTCACGGAAATGATGAACTTGCCTCAATTAAATAATTTTATTGAAGAGCAATATATGCAAGGAGCTGATAATGTAGTTGAGCTTTTAATAGATAAATATAGTCGATTTGCATATCCATTTTCAACCTTTATCTTAACTTTGATAGGAGTTTCTTTATCATCAAGAAAAGTTCGTGGAGGAATTGGAATGCATATTGGATTTGGGCTTTTACTTAGTTTTTCATATATATTATTTATGCGTTTTACAACCATGTTTGCTATTAGCGGAAGTATGAATCCTCTATTTGCTGTGTGGTTTCCAAACCTTATATATGCAATCATAGCTGTTTTCTTATATCGTTTAGCACCAAAATAAACTGTTTTGTATAGCTAAAATTCATAACTTTACTTTGGAATACTCAACGACTGCTCTATAAATTATAAGCCTGTATATTAGGCAATTGGCTTAAAAAGTGCAATATAACCTATGATTTAATTTCCATAAATAAGATGGATTTTGTAATGTTGCACTTATTTTTTTGAAAAATGCTTATGATAAAACTTAGATTTCATAGGTAATTTATTAACTAAACGAACAATTTATGTCTTTGAAAAGAAAAATTCTTGAACTTCAAAAGAAGCGAGAGAAAGTTCTCCAGGGTGGTGGTGAAAAAGCCATTGAGAAACAAGTAGCCATGGGGAAAATGACTGCTCGGGAAAGAATTATTACACTTTTGGATGAAGATTCGTTCCATGAGTACGATTTATTTGTAGAGCATGAAGCTCGCGATTTTGGAATGGCAACAAAAGTACTACATGGTGATGGAGTAATTACCGGAACAGGTACTATTTATGGTGCCCCAATATGTATTTATGCTCAGGATTTTACCGTAGCTGGTGGATCTTTGGGTTTAATGCATGCAAGAAAAATAACAAAAATCATGGATCATGCTATGAAGATGAGAGTTCCAATTATAGGAATTAACGATTCAGGAGGAGCAAGAATCCAGGAAGGTGTAAACTCATTAGCAGGATATGGAGAGATTTTCTATAGAAATACTACAGCTTCTGGGGTTATCCCTCAAATTTCTGTTATTTTGGGTCCATGTGCTGGTGGTGCAGTGTATTCTCCTGCCTTAACGGATTTTGTTTTTGTTGTTGACAAGATTTCAAAAATGTTTATTACTGGACCAGAAGTTATTAAAACCGTTCTTGGTGAAGAAATTTCAATGGAAGATCTTGGAGGAGCAAGAGTTCATAGTGAGATTACTGGTAATGCTCATTTCTATTCAGAAAGTGAAATAGAGTGTTTTGATCAGATCAAAAAGCTAATAACATATATTCCGTGGAATAATAGTAAGAAAGCTCAACCATTTGATCCTAAAGAGCCAAAAATTGATCAGTATAAGATTGATGAAATTGTTCCTGGAAATCCTAAAGAGCCTTATGATGTTAGAGATGTTGTTAGGGCTATTACAGATGATTCTGACTTTCTTGAAATTCAAGAATTGTGGGCTTCGAATATGGTTATTGGTTTTGGACGCATAGATGGACAAACGATAGGTTTTGTTTGCAATCAGCCGTTGGTTTTAGCTGGTGTTCTTGATGTTGACTCATCATGTAAAGCGGCTCGCTTTATTCGTTATTGTGATTCGTTTAATATTCCAATTGTAACGTTGGTTGATTTACCTGGATATTTACCTGGTGTTGACCAGGAACATGCTGGTGTAATTCGTCACGGAGCTAAGGTGTTGTATGCATATTCGGAAGCTACAGTACCTAAGATAACAGTGATATTAAGAAAAGCATACGGAGGTGGATATATTGCAATGAACTCCCGTCACCTAAATGCTGATTTCGTATTTGCATGGCCAGGCGCAGAAATTGCTGTAATGGGACCAGAAGGTGCAGCTAACATTATTTTTAGAAAAGAAATTATGGCTGCTGATGATCCTGAGAAAATGCGTAAACAAAAGGTGAAAGAATACAAGGAGAAGTTTGCAAATCCATATGTAGCCGCGGCAAAAGGTTATGTTGATTCAGTTATAGAACCAGAAGAAACAAGACAATTATTGATACATGCGATAGAGGTTTCTAAAAATAAAGTGGATAGAAAACCAATTAAGAAACATGGAATTCCTCCATTTTAAATCATAAGCTTTATGGCAACAAAGAAAACAGAAACAAAGAAAGCCTCAGCTTCAAAAAAGAATGAACCTGCAAAGTCGAAAAAAGAGGCAGCTCCTATAGTAAACGATGAAACTCCAAAAATTCGATACAATAGTTTGGTTCTTCAAGAGCAAGGTGCAAAATATAAAACCCTTTTAACCGAGAAATATAAAAATAGGAAAAGATGGGAAAAACCCGATTTAAAGAAAATTAAGTCGCTTATTCCGGGTACGGTTATCAAGGTTTATGTTGAAGAAGGGCAAAAAGTGAAAGAAGGAGATTTAATGATGGTTCTGGAAGCTATGAAGATGAAGAATAAAATTTATTTTCCAATGGATGGAACAGTAAAGAAAATCTATGTTAAGGAAGAAGAAAAAGTGCCGAAAGATCATTTAATGATCGAATTAAAATAAACTTATCGAAAAACATCCGAAACTTTTTGTTTCGGATGTTTTTCGATAAGTTTATTTTAATTCGATCATTAAATGATCTTTCGGCACTTTTTCTTCTTC
>PKTC01000192.1 GCA_002869305.1 Marinilabiliales bacterium | reverse complement strand
TCAAAAAAGATATATGTACAGTCCAAATCGTTTGACACAGTTATTGAATTAGCTAAAAATAAGGAAAAAATGATTGCAAGTATTCCTGCAATACAGCCTGTTGCTATTAAAGACTTTGCTCGAATAAGCGATTATTTCGGCTCCAGAAAGGATCCTTTTACTGGTAAAAGAACAATGCATCATGGAATGGATTTTACCGGTACAGAAGGGTCTGAGATATTTGCTACTGGTGATGGAGTTGTTGTTGAATCCGGCTATACTTTTCATGGCTACGGAAATCGTGTTATTATAGATCATGGATACGGTTATAAAACGGTTTATGCACATTTAAAAAATATCCTGGTTGATGATGGGCAAAAAATTAAACGAGGTGATATAATTGGAACCTTGGGAAATACTGGCCGTTCAACAGGAGCTCATTTGCACTATGAAGTTAAATTGAACAATAGGGCAATAGATCCTATAAATTATTATTTTAATGATATTAGTGAAGAGGAGTATGAATTAATGATTGCGGCTTGCTCAAAAAGACCTAATCCAATGGATTAGTTTAAAATAATTCCTTATATTTGAGCCGTAAATAACTGAATTTATGGCAAAAGTAAAATATAAATTTGATCATAAAACTCTTAGTTACGATAAAATTGTTCTCACAGGGAGACAAAAATTTTATCGTTTTCTTACTTATTTTACCGCCACTTTAATTATTGCAATTATATATAATGTAGTTTTCATTATTTTCTTTGATACCCCAAAAGAAAAGGGTTTAATTCGAGAAAACCAGCAATTAGCTACACAATACGAAATTTTAAATAATCGCTTCGATTTAGTGGAAAAAACACTGGAAGATCTTCAGAAAAGAGATGATAATATATATCGTGTCATTTTCGAGGCGGAACCCATACCTCCTTCGGTACGTTCTGCAGGTTTTGGAGGTACAAACCGATACATTGATTTACAAGGGTTTAAAAATTCGGATTTGGTAACTGAAACTGCTCAGCGATTAGACAAAATCACTAAACGTTTGTATGTTCAATCTAAATCGTACGATGATGTTATAGATTTGGCAAAGAATAAGGAAAAAATGGTTGCTTGCGTACCTGCAATAATGCCAATTTCAAATAAAGACTTAAGAAGAACTGCTTCGGGTTGGGGATGGCGAATTCACCCAATATATAAGATTAGAAAGTTCCATTATGGTATGGATTTTACTGCGCCTACCGGAACTGAGGTTTATGCTTCTGGTGACGGAACGGTTGTTACGGTTGAAAATTCTTTAAGAGGTTATGGTAAAAGAATTATTATAGATCATGGATTTGGTTATAAAACTTTATATGGCCATCTCAATGGTTTCAACGTCCGTAAAGGACAAAAAGTAAAACGCGGAGAAGTGATTGGTTTTGTCGGTTCAACTGGCACATCAACTGCACCGCACCTGCATTACGAAGTTTTTAAGAATAATAAAAAGGTAAATCCCGTTCATTATTATTTTAATGATTTGACACCAGAAGAATTCGATAAGATGATTTTTATTTCTTCGAACAGTGGACAATCATTTGATTAGAAAGATATGAAATCAATTTTTAAGCTTTTCATAATTCCCATTTGTGTGGGGATTTTTTTTTATTCTGATGCAAAATCTCAGGATTCAAAAGAACTCGTTAGTGATACCATAGAGTCTGGTGACACATTAACTTATCCAATTATAAAGACCTTTTTAGGAAACTGGCAGAGAAATTTCTATGGAAAAAATGCGCCGGATACACTCGCTTTAGTTTGGAAACATTTTTTAGGAAAAGGAGAAACTGTAATATCGAGAAAAGCAGGTTCACGAGAATGGGCTGGCGCGGGGTGGACAGGGCAACCACTATTAATTAAGGAGCGGGGAAAACTTTATCTAATTCAAGGTGCCTACGATCACCATTTGAAAAAAATTGAGGCTGAATCAGGTAAGTTGATCTGGCAATATAAATTCGATGATGTTGTAAAAGGCACTGGAACTATCTGGATTAATAACTATCCGGATAATCCAGAAAACGGAATGGTTATTTTACAAGGTAGTCGACTTGGAACTCAACATTTTTTAGATGCAAAACATATTCCAAGTTATAGGGCTATTTCTTACTATAGCGGTGAGGAATTATGGAGAATGGATCAAAAATGGACTCATAGTTATTCCCGTGATGTTGACGGATCTGCATTAATATTAAATGATACAGCGTATTTAGGATTAGAAAACTCCTATTTTACTGTTTTTGATCCTGATCATAGAAATGGTAGAATGTTAAATGGAATGTTTCAGCCTAATATAATACAGGAAAGAAAGCTATACACAATGGACGATGTATATAACCATCGAAACAACGTAGTTACAGAGTCTTCACCATCTTTGCTAGGTAATAGGTTATATATTGCCTCTGGCGCTGGTCATGTGTGGGGATATAATTTAAAGACAAAAGAACTTGATTGGGATTTTCAAACTGGTTCAGATATGGATGGCTCAGCAATTGTTACTACCGATAGTTGTCTTTTGGCTTCAATTGAAAAGCAGTATATAAAAGGAAAGGGTGGAGCTATTAAGTTAGATCCCCAAAAGAACCCTCAAGATGCTGTCGTTTGGTATTTTCCCGTAGATGATAAAGAATTTGCAGGTTGGGAAGGGGGAATCATAGGATCCATCGGAATAAATGACAACTATATAAGCTCAGATGAGATTCATCTTGCCGCATTTGTAGGTATTGACGGTTATTTGTATGTAGTTGATCATAAAAGTATAGACTCTACCCAAACAGTTTTAGGCCCTGATAGCTTGACAATTTACAACACACCAAATCTTATCTTTAAATATAAAACCGGTCAGTCTATTTCAACACCCATTTTTGTTGATAATAAATTGATTGTAGCTGGATACTGGGGAATTCACTTATTCGAATATAATGAAAAGGAACAATTCAAATTAATACAAAAAAGAGAAGGAACATTTGAGTCAACACCAATAGCCTGGGACAATAAAATTTACATTGCCTCACGTGATGGATACTTATATTGTTTTGGACTAAAGAATTAACTTTGTTTAATTGAATTAATTTTATAATTTTATTGGTTCATCAGACCATTAATACTACGGAATATGCCCTATAAAGAAAAACGTGTTGAAAAATTATATTATAGTATTGGAGAAGTAGCCGAAATGTTTGCGGTAAATCCTTCATTAATAAGATATTGGGAAAAAGAATTTGACATAATAAAACCCAAGAAGAATAAAAAGGGCAATCGATTCTTTACAATTGATGATATTGAACACTTTCATATCATATATTATTTGGTTAAGGAGCTAGGACTTACACTGAAAGGAGCGAAGAAGAAACTAAAAGAAAACAAGGAGGGTACAATGAATAATTTTGAAGCGGTAAAATCCCTCAAAGAAATAAAATCATTACTATTGGAAATACGTGAGGATCTTTAATCTCACGTTTTTTTATCAATCTAAAATCAAAAAAATATTTCGAATGAAACTTAAAGAGATTACTTCTTATATAGAATCCATTGCTCCATTAGCATTGCAAGAAAATTATGATAATGCAGGATTAATTATTGGGGATGAAGAAAAGGAAATCACTGGTGCTCTTGTTACTGTAGATTTAACAGAAGAGGTTTTGGAAGAAGCAATTGATAATAAGTTGAACTTAGTAATATCACATCACCCGATTATGCTTTCTGGTGTAAAGAAAATTACTGGCAAAAATCATACTGAAAGAATCATTTTAAAAGCAATAAAAAATGATGTTGCAATTTATGCTGCACATACAAATTTGGATAGTATTTGGGGAGGAGTTAGCAGCAAAATAGCCGAAAAACTTAATTTAAAGAATCAAAAAATATTGGCTCCAGTAACAAATCATCTAATGAAGTTAGTTTATTTTGTACCGACTGAACAAGCAAGTGAAACGAGGCAAGCTATTTTTGAAGCAGGAGCAGGACAAATAGGCGATTACGATATGTGTAGTTATAATTTGGAAGGAAAAGGATCTTTTCGGGCTGGTGATGGCACAAATCCATTTGTTGGAGAAAAAGGTGAAATTCATTTTGAGGAAGAAACCAGAGTAGAAACCATTTTGCCAAAACATCTTAAAAATAAAATAGTTGCTGCTCTTATAAAATCTCATCCTTACGAAGAAGTACCATATGATTTGTATCCTTTGGATAATAAATTTGATAGAGCAGGATACGGAATTGTATGTGATCTGAGTGCAGACGTAGATGAGCTCGAATTTCTAAAAAAACTTAAAAAGATTTTTTCAGCACAATGCATAAGGCATACAAAATTGCTGAACAAAAATATTAAAAGAGTGGCTGTTTGTGGTGGTAGTGGAAGTTTTTTATTACAAAATGCAATTCAACAAAAGGCTGATATCTTGGTTTCAGGAGATTTTAAATATCATCAGTTTTTTGATGCTGAAGGTAAAATTATAATTGCCGATATTGGACATTTTGAATCAGAACAAATTACAAAAGAACTTTTTTATGAATTACTTATAAAAAAATTCCCTAAATTTGCAGTTCGTTTGACAGAAATAAATTCGAATCCGATTAATTATTTATAAAAAATGGCTAAAGTAAAGGAAAACACAGATTTAACGGTTGAGGAAAAATTAAAGGCTTTATTTGAACTACAAATGGTAGATTCAAAAATTGACGATATTAAAAGACTACGTGGAGAGCTTCCTCTTGAGGTTCAGGATTTGGAAGATGAAATTGAAGGTTTACAAACTCGTGTTCAGAATTACGAGGAGGATGTTGTTAAACTCGAAGAATCAATTACCAATAAGAAAAATGAGATAAAGGATTCTGAAGCATTAATTAAGAAATATACTGAGCAGCAAAACAATGTTCGTAATAATCGTGAATTAGATTCTTTATCAAAAGAAATTGAATTTCAAACATTGGAGATTGAGTTATGCGAAAAAAGAATCAAGGAATTTACTGCTAAGATAGAGGAGAAAAAGGCGGTTATTGAAGAATCAAAAGGTATTTTAGAAGACCGAACAGGCGATCTTGATACTAAGAAAAGTGAATTAGAATCAATAACATCAGAAACTCAAAAAGAAGAGGAGGAATTCGAGAATAAATCATTAGAAATAAAGGAACTGATTACTGATCGGTTGCGCAATGCTTACAAAAAAATTCGTGGCAATGCTCGAAATGGATTAGCGGTTGTTTCTGTACAGCGCGATGCTTGTGGAGGATGTTTTAATAAAATTCCACCGCAACGTCAGTTAGATGTACGATCTCGCAAGAAGATTATTGTTTGCGAATATTGTGGCCGAATCCTAGTTGACCCAGATATGGAAGAAGAATTTAAATAGAAAAAGATTTATATAAATTAAAGGGGGTTGCAATTTGCAACCCCCTTATGTTTTAAAACCATTCTAATTCAATCCATTCGTCTTTTTTAGGAATTGTGTCTGTTATTCTGTATATAGAATAAGCAAGAAAGAATCCCAATGGATCATCATTATCATTTCCATTATCATTAATTTCTATAATATTACCATCTGGATTGGCAGGAGGACCACCAAATGGTCCCATATTCCAATCTGTTACCGACAACAATTGATAAATATAGTTGAAATATTCTTCTGTTATAGCTAGCATTTCAAGGGTAATGGTATCATCGATTGCAACATTTCTTACCCATCCAACTTCAGCATCGTACATATAATATCCGTTAATAAATACATCATCAGAAAAGTAGACCTCGTTAATAGTGTCCGTTTCTAAAACACCATTTCTATAAATATTCCACATATAGAAATTATCTGGAGTTTCGGGTTCCATCGCATTTAAAAGTATATAAGCTGAGCTATCCACAATATCGTATTGACTTAAATCGTAATAGCCAAAGTTTATAGAATCAATTGGAGGACAGTAATTCATATAACATTGAGATTCGTAGGTTATACCATCCGAAACAATTGTTAAAGTATATGTTTTGCCTGGTACGCCGGCAATTGAATCCGTTTCATAAATACCATCTGATATCTCTGTTAGATTAAAAGAATTCTCACCATCAGATATAGAAATATTAGCACCTGAAACTTTAGGAGCAGGTTCATTTGAGAAATAATCAGCGCTTTTTGACAAAATAACTTGATGAATTTTTAATTCATCGCTTATGGATCCTTGCACTACGAGTCTAACAAATCCACTTTCCAACTCTGTATCGTATGGTTCGGTGCACGATGAAAGAATTAAAATGAATGTAAGTATTGTATATAGTATGTTTTTCATATTCATTAAATTTAAAAGTGGAAATTCCAGGTTAACGATGGTATAATTGGAAATACATAAACCAAATCAGCTTTTGTAACTGTTGGATCATCTTCATCCTGACTAAAGTTAATCATCCAGGCATTATGTCGGTTGTAGAGATTGTAAACAGAAATGTTAAGGTCACTTTTTAAACGCTTGTTTGGTTTTTCTTTGCCTTTTAAAGTTATTGAAAGGTCCATTCTATGATAATCAGGCATTCTATATCCGTTTCTTTCCGAGTAAATAGGAATTATCTTATTACCTTGTTCGTATCTGCCCGTTGGGAACGTAACCGGAGTTCCTGAAGCATAAACCCAGGTTGCAGAAATATTCCATCGTTTCCCAAGGTCATAGCTACCTACTATTGAAATGCTATGAGGTCGGTCATATGATGAAGAATAAATTTTCCCATCATTGATCTCAGGTATTTTTCTTTCAGCCTTTGCAAGCGTATAGCTTATCCAACCTGTAAAATTTCCTTGTTGTTTCCTAATAAAGAACTCGGCACAATATGACCAGGCATCACCAATTCTGAACTCACTTTCATATTCAGCATTTAGCATCAGATCCGCAAAATCTTTAAAGTCAATTTGATTTTCCATATTTTTATAATAAACCTCAATGGATGTTTCGATCGTATTATCCCAGAAATTCCTAAAATATCACAACGCAACCTGATCAGCAAGCTGCGGATCAATATTGGGAGATGAAGGAACCCACACATCTAAAGGAGAACCTGCCGTACTATTTGAGGCTAAATGCATATACTGCTTGGTTCTTGAATAGCTAGCTTTTACTGAAGATTTCTGATTTAAGGTATAGTTTAAACTTAATCGAGGTTCTAGACCTGACATGGTATGGTATATATCCCATCTTTCGTAAACAGTTGAATCAATTGTTTCATAATTTTCATCAAAATTATATGATGTGGCATCACCCATATTTTGAAACATAGAGCCCCTTAACCCATAATTTAATGTTAAATTATCTAACAATTTGTGCTCATTGCTAATGTATATACCATATTCAAGAGCATAAGATTCAGGCATGGTTATTTCATTGTTAGCTGATGAACTGGTGCTTTTAGCAACTCCTGGAATGAAGTGATGATGAATAAGCTCAAAACCAAATTTAACAGTATTTCTTGGATTTGGATAATAATTAAGATCAGCTTTAAATTTGAAATCTTCCAGATTTGATATCCA
This sequence comes from Marinilabiliales bacterium, assembly GCA_002869305.1. GTDB lineage: Bacteria > Bacteroidota > Bacteroidia > Bacteroidales > UBA12077 > UBA12077. Next base: position 379 of record PKTC01000192.1, on the reverse strand, counting down.
GGTGAATCCTAGATTATCATCTCCACTTTGCATTCTATAATCATATTTACTGTAAATTAATGAGAAATTCGAAAATAGTTTCTCTGTAAATAAATGATTCCATCTGGTGGTAAGTGTATAATTTCCCCAATCGAAACTATATAAATCGCTAAACTTTAGTACATCACGTCCAAAATAACCTGAAATGAAAATCCTATCCTTCTCGCTAATTTTGTAATTGGTTTTAAGATTTAAATCGTAAAAATATAGTTTGGTAGATTTTAAAGCATCGTCGCTTGAAAGCAATAAAAACAAATCTGCATAAGTTCTTCTTCCTGCAACAAGTACCGACCATTTATCTTTTAGGATAGGACCTTCAAGGGTTAAACGCGAAGAAATA
>PKTC01000513.1 GCA_002869305.1 Marinilabiliales bacterium | reverse complement strand
TTCGTCTAATAATTCTGCTAATTGCATTTCATAGTGAATATATTGATCGGCATATTTAATCATTTCCTTGTTGCTCAAGTTATCACTGTGATCTGCAAAGAAGGTCATTTTCTCCTTTCTATCTGCTATAATATTGTTTTTCTTATCCCAATAAGCATTGTATATAGGCCAGAAGATTTGCGCTTCTTTAGGAGTTAAACCAATTTTATCTGTAAAGAAAGCAATATTTTGAGATTTTAATTTCTGCTCTTTATCTGATTTTGTTTGAGTCTCTTGAGCGTTGGATGGCTTAAAACAAAAGCATAAAACAGCAATAAGAACAAACGACTGAAATAATTTTGATTTTATCGCTTTCATAACTCATCAATTAAAGTTCCATAATCTATATCCTCATCTACTAAATAATGAATATAGAATTCCATTTCATCATTTTTATGGTCGTTTACTTTCCTTTCTTCTTCAAATAACACCTCTAAAAAATGTTGTTCTGAAAATTCTGTAGGATCAACTTCCATAATTCTGGTATACAGCTCATTATCAATACCATTCGTAGTTCTGTTTGAGAGTATAAAATTGACTGTACCATATGCAATAACAGCGAATGTTATTATCATAAATGCTAAAGCAAATTGTGGTTTTACATACCTAAAAAGCCTTATAACCCAAATGTATTCTTTCTGTTCTGATATTATTCGATCTTGCATTCTGGAAGGAAAGTCGTCGAAATATCCTTTTGGAACAGAAAATGGATTTTTGCTATTTGCTTTAAATTTTTCCAATTTCTTGTTAAAATTTTTCATTGTTGTATTCCCCTATATGTTTTCCCTGTCTTTTTGACGTTTTAATAATTTAATAGTTTAATCTTCCTTAAATTTTTTTTCGATTTTCTTAACTGCATGATGATAAGAAGCTTTCAATGCACCAACCGAGGTTTTAAGTATTTCTGCCATATCATCGTATTTCATTTCATCGAAATACTTCATGTTAAAAACAATTCTTTGTTTTTCCGGCAGATCCAGTATAGCCTTATGTAAACGGCGTTGTATTTCATCCCCATTAAAATACTCATCGCTTTCAAGGCTTTCCTTTAATTGATTTTCATAATCAACCAAAGGTAGTAAATATCTTGTTTTTTGCTGCTTTAAGTACGTGAGCGATTCATTGGTAGCAATACGATATAACCAGGTATAAAGTTTTGAGTCTTCTCTAAATCCTTCTAAACCCTTCCAAACTTTAATAAAGGTATTCTGTAATATGTCATCTGTATCGTCATGCTTGATTACAATTTTTCGAATATGCCAATAGAGTTTAACCTGATATTTACGAACAATCAAGTTAAATGCAAAATTGCGTTTTTCTATATTCTTAAAGAGAGTTAATAACTCCTTATCGCTGTAATCTGACATATTGCAGTGAAGAATTCACCGTTATTAAAAAGTGATTACAAAGATAACTTTATTTTCTTTTCAGAACAGATTCTGCAGCAGAAACTATATTTATAGTATCAATTCCATATTTGGTTAAAAGTTCTTCAGGCTTTCCACTTTCTCCAAATTTATCATCAACAGCAACCATTTCCATTGGAGTAGGCATTTTTCGGCCAAGTAATTGAGCTACAGAATCACCTAGTCCACCATGCAATAAATGTTCCTCAGCTGCAACTATTGCCTTTGTTTTGGAAACCGACTTTAGTATTGCTTCCTCGTCAAGTGGTTTTATGGTGTGGATATTAATTATTTCAACAGAAATGCCTTTTTCTTCTAGAATTTCAGCTGCTTCAATGGCTTTCCAAACAAGATGTCCGGTTGCAACAATTGTTATGTCACTACCCTCGGTTAACATAACTGCTTTTCCAATTTCAAAAGACTGATCCTCAGGTGTAAAGTTAGGCACTTTAGGGCGTCCAAATCGAAGATAAACTGGTCCTACGTATTCCGAAATTGCTATAGTTGCTGCTTTTGTCTGATTATAATCGCAAGGGTTGATTACAACCATTCCAGGAAGCATCTTCATTAATCCGATATCTTCCATAATTTGGTGTGTTGCTCCATCTTCACCCAAAGTAAGTCCAGCATGCGAAGCACATATTTTAACATTTTTATCAGAATATGCTATTGATTGTCTAATTTGATCATAAACACGGCCTGTAGCAAAATTTGCAAATGTGCCGGCAAAAGGAATTTTCCCTCCTATTGTTAAGCCCGCTGCAACACCCATCATATTTGCTTCAGCAATTCCGCACTGAACAAATCTTTCAGGAAACTCATCAGCAAATTGATTCATTTTTAACGATCCTGTTAAATCGGCACATAAAGCAATTACATTTTCGTTGTTCTTACCTAATTCATATAATCCGGCTCCAAAACCTGACCTTGTATCTTTTTTGTCTTTATAATCGAACTTTTTCATGTTTATTTTAATAAAGTATTATTTTTTGCGATGATCCTGATTTTATTGTAAATCTTTTATCAATAGTATAAATGGTTTGTTTTGTATTTTTTGCCCTATAAATTGCTCTATAATTTCCAGGCTGCATAATTAAACTTTGTCTGGTTTGGTTTTGATCTAAATTATAGATCCATTGAATAGTATCTGCTGTTTCAATGTATAAACTTCCAAATCCACTTGATGCCAAAGAAAAATTAGCAATTCCGGGCCGAGGAATTTCAATATTGGTTGTAGTGCTTTGATCGATTTGCACATCTTCGATGTACACTCTTGGAATGGATAAAATTTCTAAATCGTATTTTCCAACAATGTATTTCACCATTGTCCCGTTCTTTTGTAAGTTTAAAGTTTCGGACTTACCATCCTTGCGAATGATAATATCTAAATCGTTATATTGATTGCTTCCAGGGCATGAAATGTTTAAATAACCCTGGGGTGCATTTAATCCAATCATATTATGTTTACCTTCAGACAATGAGACATTTTTCTTTTTTATTGCAGGTATTGTATGAACAACAAGATCATAATTAATAAGCGGATCAATAATTAACGTATCAGGATTTCCCATGTAATTAATGGTATGTATAAAATTATATTTTACTTTTCCTGAAACATGATCGAAGAATGTCATATTCACGTCAGTTTCCGTAGGCATTCCATTAATATCAAGCAAATTAACTTGTGCTGTAGTAGAATTTAATGCACGAGAAATAACAACCCCAAGCACTTCCTCAAATTTCTGTTCATCTGGAGTATTGTAAAAGTGCCCAACGCAGTCAAATGTTTTTTCAAATCTAGGATCTATACCTATTCCAATAACAAAAGGTTTTAGAATGATTCCTTTTTTCTGTAGGTTCAATGATGCTTCACAAGGGTCGCCATCGCAAGCTTCAATTCCATCCGTAATTAAAATAATTATATTACGGCAGTTATCACAAGGAGGGAAATCATTCGCTGCAAGTTCTAGTGAGTTTGCTATTGGAGTGGTACCCTTAGGTGTTAAATAACGAAGTTTCTGTCGTATTTCTCCTGCATTCCCGGTTTTGAATGGAACTTCAAGTTTGGTATCACTACAATCTTGAGGTGGGACAGGACTTTGATGCCCATAAACCCTAAGCGCCATTTGTATATTAGGCATTTGTTCCAGGCTATCAATAATATCAATTAAATAATTCCGGGCAATAGAAATTTTTCTACCACTTTCCCAGGTTCCATACATACTCTGTGAGGCATCAAAAACAAATAATATTCTGGAAGTGGGAGGTTCCGGTTTATTTTGTGCCTCTAGCATAATCGACAATAAGATCAAAAAGCTAATATGTATGTATTTTAAAGAAAATTTCAATTACGTTATGTTTAAGTTAAAACGAATTAATCGTCCATTGATTTTCTTCTTTCGTAATCTTCTTTCTTAATTTGTCCTAGAATCATTAGTTCGGCACTTGCATAATTTGTTGCTAAAGGAATATTATACATGTTACAAGCTTCTAATAACTTTTGAATATCTTCATGATGTCCCTGCTTAATTAATGGATCACGCAAGAAAACCACAATGTCGACTTCTTTACGTTTGATCATTTCGGTTATTTCACCATATCCTCCAGATTTTCCAGGACTAAGATGATGCACCTTAATGCCTTGAGATTCAACATACTCGGCAGTTCTGCCCGTTGCAATCAAATTAACCCCAAATATCCATTCTTTTCTATCATTTAAGAATTGAACGATTTCAGGTTTTTTTACATCATGTGCAATAATTACAATATTTTTCATAACCCTTTAATTTTAAAATGTAAAATTAATAATCTCCTAAAGTTTCTTCAAGTTGATTTAAAGCATTTTCTAATTGCTCGTCATTAGGTGCAACTCCATGCCACTTATGTGTTCCCATCATGAAATCCACGCCCATTCCCATTTCGGTTTTCATTAGTATCATAATAGGTTTTCCTTTTCCTGTCAGCGATTTAGCTTTGTTAATGGTTTCAATAACTTCTTCCATCTTATTTCCATCCATTTCTAATGTTTCCCAGCCAAAACTTTCCCATTTAGCTTTCAGATTTCCTAAAGAAATGATTTCATCAACAGGTCCATCAATTTGTTTACCATTATAATCAATCGTTGATATTAAATTATCTATTTTATGCTGTACTGCAAACATGGCTGCTTCCCAAATTTGCCCTTCCTGCAGCTCTCCATCACCATGAAGAGTATAAACTAATTTAGAATCTCCATTTAGTTTTTTAGTAAGAGCAGCTCCACAGGCAACCGATAATCCCTGACCTAAAGATCCTGATGCAACTCGAACACCTGGCAAACCTTCTTTTGGTGTTGGATGCCCTTGTAATCTTGAATTGAGTATTCTAAAAGTCGATAATTCGTCTAAATTAAAATATCCGCAACGAGCTAGAATACTATACCAAACAGGAGAGATATGTCCGTTCGAAAGAAAGAATAAATCCTGATTGGAGCCATTCATGTTAAAATTCTTTGGATCATGATCCAAAATTTTAAAATATAGCGCTGTAAAAAAATCAGCACAACCTAAAGAACCACCCGGATGACCTGAATTTTGCGCATGAACCATTCTCACAATATCTCTTCTAACTTGTGAAGCGATCTTTTTTAAGTCTTGAATATCAGTCATTGTATAATTTTGTATTTGAATTAATTCTTATGTAATGATGGATTAAACAAAGCTGTAAAAATAAGGTTTTTCAATAGAATAAACTGAATATGGATTTAATTTATTATTAACATGTTTTAAAAACTTAAGCTAACTCTTTTTTATTGAAAAGCACTTTTTAAAATGCTGAAAAAGTGTAATTTTGAGCCTTGTTTTGATTTTAAAATTTGATACTATGAGTTTACAGTGTGGCATTATCGGGATAACAAATGTTGGTAAATCAACTTTATTTAATTGCATGTCTAATACAAAAGTTGAGACAACGAATTTTGCTTTTAGTTCAAATAAATCTAATATTGGGGTAATTAATGTACCTGATAATCGATTGTTAGAATTGGAAAAACTACAACCTACAGAAAAGCTTATTCCTGCAACTGTCGAGATAGTTGATATTCCAGGATTAACAAAAGGTGCAAATCAGGGTGAGGGAGTAGGAAATAAGTTTCTTGGAGACATCAGAAATACAGACGCATTAATTCATGTTTTAAGATGTTTTGATGATGAGAACCTGCCTCATGTTGATGGTTCTGTTGATCCGGTTCGTGATATTGAGACGATAGATTTTGAATTACAAGTAAAAGATTTAGAATCTGTAGACAAAAAGATTGAACGTTATAATAAGTTGATAAAAACTGGAGATAAAGAGGCGAAACAAGGCATTGAGGTTTTAGCTGGATTAAAAGAACATTTAGAATCTATGCAAAACGCGAGAGATTATAAATTTTCGGTTGCAGATAAGAAGCATATTGATGATTTATTTTTGCTCACGGCTAAGCCTATTATATATGTTTGCAATGTGGATGATGCCTCTGCCATTGAAGGAAATGCATATGTAGAAAGTGTCAAGGAAGTTTTAAAAGACCAAAATACAGAAATTCTTATTGTTGCTGGGAAATTGGAAGCGGAAATTGCTGATTTAGAGGATTTAGAAGATCGAAATGAATTTTTGACGGATGCAGGGCTTACTGAACCGGGTGTTAACAAATTGATTAGAAGTGCTTATTCAATATTAAATTTAATGTCATTCTTTACTGTTGGACCTAAAGAGATCAGAGCATGGACTATTAAAAAGGGCATGACAGCTCCACAAGCCGCAGGTGCAATTCACAGTGACTTAGAGCGAGGATTTATTCGCGCTGAAGTCATGAAATACAATGATTTTAATGAGCTTGGTTCCGAATCTAAAGTCAAAGACGCTGGTAAGTTTCATGTTGAAGGAAAGAATTATATTGTGGACGATGGAGATATAATGCATATCAGGTTTAATGTATAAAATAAGGATCTTCTTATAATCAGATTACAAGATTTGCGGAAAAGAGATTCATTTTATCACTTTCGAGTTTATTATCTTCCTTTTTAAAGATATTGATCTGATCCTTTCATTTTTATAACAGCCAGAATTTAATAGAAAGTATTTTTTTAGGTATAGGAGTTTTATTTTATTTTAGCAGGGAATTAATCATTAATTTCATATTAGAAGATGCAACAGCTAAAATCAATCCTTAAAGTAATTATTCTAATCACATATTTCATTGGTCAATTTCCAAATTCCTATTCACAGAATCATTTTAAAAAACCTCCTAAATTGGTTGTAGGAATTGTAATTGAAGAGATGCGTTATGAAATGCTTCTTCGTTACTGGGATTCTTTTGGAGAGAATGGTTTTAAAAAAATTATTAATCAAGGAGCATTTTGTACTCAAACACAACACAATTATTTAATTACTCAAAACAGTGTTGGTCAGGCCAGTATTGCGACAGGAACTTATCCTTCTTATCATGGTATTATTTCCGATGTGTGGTATAATCGATTAACCGGAGAAACTATGGAATGTGCTGATCAGTCCAAATTTAATTTAATTGATGGTAAAATATCTGTTGGAAATTATACTCCTAATCATATTTTCACTTCAACACTTGGTGATGAGATGAAGTTGGCAACAAACGATAGTTCAAAAGTTATAACAATCTCATTAAACCCAGTATCATCTGTTATTTCAGGAGGACAGTTGGCTGATTACGCTTTTTGGTTTAATGACCATACAGGGGGTTGGATAACTGGTGACTATTACGCAAATATTATGCCTATCTGGGTAGAAGAGTTTAATAAAAAAGGATTTCAGGATATATACATGAAAAGGAACTGGGCCAGCATGTATTCGTTAAACGACAATTACAAATATAGTTTACCTGACGACAGTGACTTTGAGATAGGGTTCAGAAACTATAGATACACATTCCCATATGATTTAACATTTTTACAAAACAGATCTGGTAATTATAAATATTTAAAATTTACTCCTTTTGGTAATACCTATACTAAAGATTTTGCGGTTTCTGCGGTTGTAAATGAGAATTTAGGAAAGGATGATTTTACTGATTTGTTAATGGTAAGTTTTGCAGCAACGCATTTTAGTGGTGAGCTTTTTGGCCCTAGATCTGTAGAAATGGAAGATTTATTTTTAAGACTGGATAAAGATATTGAACATCTTATTAGCTTTTTAGACGACGAATTGGGACTTGAGAATGTGTTGGTTTATTTAACCTCTGATAGAGGTGTTTCTGATGTTCCGGAGTATTTGATTAGTAAAAAACAAAATGCAGGGGTTTTTGACGGAGAAAAGGCTGTTACTTTGCTAAATAGCTATTTAAGTATTCTATATAGAGATGGAGAATGGATTAAAGCGTATCACTCAAGACAGTTATTTTTTAATCAGTCAATGATAGATGAAACAGGAGTTGACTTATCAGAAATTCAAAATACAGTAGCCAATTTCATGGTTCAATT
>PKTC01000143.1 GCA_002869305.1 Marinilabiliales bacterium | reverse complement strand
TATAAACTTCAAATCTGTCCTCACTTCTAATATACTTAAAAAGGCCGTCTCCTGTTCCAATCCATAAATTACCGTAACTGGTTTCACCAATACAATATGCTCTTCTACTTCCGTAATTTTTTCTTAATTGTGGATTGGATTGATATCGTTTAAAGTTTTGTTCGGTCTTATTAAACTTATTTAATCCACCATGTGCTGTTCCTATCCATAATTCACCAAAGCTGTCTTCAAAAACAAACTGAACCTGGTTATTGCTAAGGCTTGTGGAGTCTTCTGCATCATAGGAATAGTTTGTAAATTGGTTTGTTTTTGGATCATAACGATCTAATCCACCTCCATAGGTTCCAAACCAAAAGATACCTTCACTATCTTGATATATTTTACCAAAATTACCAGTAGATAATGAGTTTGGATCTTTAGGATTATGCCTGAAAAAGGAGAATTTATAACCATCATATTTATTTAATCCATCTTGAGTGCCAAACCACATATGTCCTAAATGGTCTTGCCAGATTGAATAAACACTATTATGAGATAGGCCATCTTTAACCGACAAAATATCAAATTTATAATTTGTCTCTTGGGATAAAGCAAAAACTGATATTAGGTTAAAAAATAATATGAAATAAATTTTTCTCTTATATATATTAAGTTGAGATGTCATATGAATGACTTTTTTTATGATTAATACTTAATCGCTCATTAAAAATGTAGTAAGAGCTTCTAATAATTTATTTGCTTTAATTGGTTTAGATAAATAGGAGTTGCAACCGGCATCGAGACTTAATCTTTCATCATTTTCCATAGCAAAGGCTGTTTGTGCTATAATTGGAATTTCAGGATATATTTTTTTGATTTTACGGGTAGCTTCTAAGCCGTCCATAATTGGCATTTTAATATCCATAAGGATTAGATCTGGCAGATTTTGTTTTGTAAGTTCAATTGCCTCTAATCCATCTTTTGCCCAAACAACTTTAGCCTTTGTTTTATTTAGGACCATCTCTAGATACCGAAAATTACTGTCTTCATCTTCAGCAATTAATATAGTTTTATTCTGCCAGTTTAATGAGCTTGAAATCATAGCTAGTTTTATTTAAGAATCTTCAGTCATTTAAAGCTAATTTATGAAAAGGTTGTGTAAAATAAAAAGGTGCAACCTTTATGTTTGGGAATAATCCGACAAAATAATTTAAAAGATTAAACATCAAAAAATAAGCATAAACAAACAATAAAATAAATTAGCGAACTTTAATTTTGTGCATTTATAGGTTTAGGTAAAAAATATATGCAGAAATTATCGAAAAAAAAGAACTTTAGCAAATTCACACAATTATTTTTGATGTTTTATCGAATTTCGATGATAAAAAGAGTTTTGGAATCTATATTTCTTTTCTGAATAATATAGTTTTGTGCTAATCTTCGTATGGATGAGATAGGTAAAATACGGATCCTTTGTTTACATTCGATTCAACCCGAATTGTACCACCTAATAACTTGGCAAGATTTTTACTAATTGTCAGTCCTAAACCAGCACCTCTATAAAGTTTTGTTTTATCATTATCAATTTTACTGAACCGTTTAAAAATCAATTTCATTTCATCCTCAGTTAATCCAATGCCAGTATCACTTACATAGAATCTTATTGTTTTATTAGAGTCGACAATGTATCCAATTTCAATCTTTCCTTCTTCAGTAAATTTTAATGCATTATCAGTAAAATTGGTTAATATTTGTTGAAATCTAAGTGGATCAGTCATTAAGTTAATTCTTGGATAGTTATTGTCAGGCTTTAATATTATATCAATATGATCTTTTTTCATACCAACTTTCTTCTCGTTGAATGTTTTTAGCATATGATCTAAAATCTCATTTATTGAACATAATTTTTTTCTTACGATTAATTGTCCTGATTCTATTTTCGAAATGTCAATTATATCATCTATTAATCGGAGTAGGGTATCGGAATTATAATTAATAAGTGATATTAGCTCTTCTTTTTGTTCTTGATTTAATTCCTGATCATTTAGCAGATCAGCAAAGCCAATTATTGCATTCATAGGTGTGCGTATCTCGTGAGACATATTTGCAAGGAATGCCGTTTTTAACCTGTCAGATTCTTCTGCTTTTTCTTTTGCAAACATCAAATCGCGTGTGCGTTCTTTAACAATAAATTCCAAATGATTTTTATGTTTTTCTAATTCTTTGTTGGCTCTTTCTAGTTTTTTTGTTTGTTCTCTTATTTCTTCTTGTTTTGTTTCAAGATCAGCTTGTTTCTCCTCAAGTTGTGTATTTGTTTCTTGCAAGTCTTTAGTTCTTTCTAATATAACTCCCTCAAGCACCTCTTTTTCAATTTTTAACTTCTTTGTAAAAAGCAGTACAATAAACCAAACAAGTATTACAGCAAAAATAATATAAACAATATAGGACAAAATTGTTTTGTACCATGGTTTTAGTATTTCAAAACTAAAACTAGCTTCTTGGCTAAGTGTATTATAAGTGTTTAAGGCCCTAACTTTAAATGTATAACTTCCACTTGGCAAGTTAGTATATTCCTTCTCTGTTTTAGTAGACCAATCGGACCATTTATTTGAAGATAAGTCGTATCCCTCTAGAAAGTAACTATATTGAGTTTTAGTTGGATCTTCATAAAATAAAGCTGAAAAGCTAAAATGCAAGTAATTAAATTTATAGGGTAGTTTAATCACTTTATCTAAGTATGAGTCGCCTCCCGAAATTAGTGAGTCATTAGCATAAACCTTTCTTATGAGTGTTGAATAATTGCTATAACTAAAATCATTATTTGTGTTATATTTAATAATACCTTCTCTTGAACACAATAACATATTAGTTGAATCCAATACTGTAATATATTCGAGGTAAGTGTCCTGTAATTTAATGAATGGAGTTATCAATTTATATGAACCATCGCTTTCTAACTTCAGTATACCTTTTGCTTTTTCTTGCTGAAAAATAATGTTGCCGCTAGCATCCTGAACAAATTTGTCAATAAAACCATTGTCGTTGAACAGCACGGCAAAATTGTTGTCTGGCGAAAATGAATTTTCCTGTTCGTCAAATTTGTATATTCCGTTTTCAGTTCCAAATATTATTTTCTTGGTTCCGTTGTCAGAATTTATTTTAAATACATAATTGTCCGTACTAGATGGCAATCCATCATTAACATCAAATAAATCTAACTGAAGAACACTGTCCATCTGTTCATTTAATATTAGCCTATATACTCCTTTATTTGGATTACTTATCCATAAAATATTCCCTTGAGTTTGCAAATAGCGGGCAGATTCGTCAAAGCCTTTAATTCTAGCTTTAAGGAACCATACTTTTTCGTTTTGCTCCAGAAGCAACAATCCGTTACTTGTTCCAACCAGAAGCTGATGATTATTTTCAGTTTTATTAATATTCCAGATGGTGCCAATATTGGACAATATTTTAGTCGCCTTATTGCCATCAATTCTAAAAATACCATCGCTGTGAGCCAGCAATAAAGACTTGTTAAATTCAATCATGCTCCAACACTGCCCCTTTGTATTTTCAACTAAATGAAAATTATTATTCTCGTCCTTCATATAAAGACCCAGAGAAGTTCCTGCATATAATATTTTGTTATATTCTATTGTGTAATAAACTGTGCCATTTAATCCGTTTCTATCGTCATAGGATGAGAAGGGCGAGTTAATATTAATATATGAAATACCGTTATTTAATCCAGCCCAAATATTATTCATTGAATCAATATATAAGCATAGAACGTTATCATCTTGTAAACCAGCTTTTTTATTTATGTGATAATGTACCTTCCCTTTCCTATCAAATATGAGAAACCCATTTTGGAATGTTCCTATCGCAAATAAATCATTCATTTTGATTCCGTAGTACGTCTGGTTTTCCGTTAAGATCTTATTAATATTCTCAAATTCTTTAGGTTTAATAAATCTATCAGTAATTGAATTTGGATTTTATATGTAGATTCCTTTTGTTCTGGTGGCTATAAGTATTTTTTTGTGTTCATAAGGAAGCATAACATAAATACGTTCATTTTCAAAAATTCCACTTTGACCAATAAATTCAAGTTTATCGCCCTTTAAGTAAAACAATCCTTTACCCCATTCGCGAATATAAAAGGTATTATTAACATAGAAACTCCTATGAAATCTATTATCCGAAACAATAACTTTAAACTTATTTTGTTTTAAAATAAAAAGTTCAAAATTTGTTCTAAAAATCACTCTGTCTTGAAGAACGGTGACTTGCCAAACATCTTCAAAATTCTGATAAGTCTTTGGTAATTTATCAACTAATGAAACATATGTTAAAACCCCTGCACTATCAGGTTCTAAATAACCGAATTCTCCAACTCCACCTACATAAATTATATTGGTTATGGTGTCGAGGGCTAAAGATCGGACTGTTGATTTATTGGTTAATTGGATTAGATGCCAGTAATTTCCATCATATTCAAGTACTCCACTATTGTTTCCAAAGAACATTACTCCAGGCTGATCCTGCACAATAGCCCATGTTTGATTTTCTGGAGTATCATAGTTTTTGTGATCGTAATTTTGAATTAAATGATTACCTTCTTGAATGGTTTGACATATACAATTAAATGTGTTAATATGGATTATTATGATTAATATAATGAATGATAGGTTTCTCATTGGAAGCGATAGTCAGAGAGTTTATTTCGTAAAGAAAATTATCGAAAAAATAAATTAAAACCAAATTACAATTATGTATATAGTTAATTATTTGATAAGAACATTAATTACAGCCTTAAACTAAATATATTTAATTATGAACAGACTTTTAATATAAATTCTTTTTTTCGGGCATAACTATCCATAAAATTATATATACGATAATACCTGGAAAAGCAGCACTAAAAATACTAATTATCAGATATAAAATTCTTACCAATGCTATATCCCAACCAAAATATTCGGCTATGCCAGCACATACTCCTGCTATTACCTTGTCTTGAGATCGCGTGAGTTTCTTTTCGTTCATAGTATTTGTTTAAACAAAGGACACATAAGCTTGTTATTCAACTATATTATTTCACGTGTAAAATCCTTATCTTTAAAGTTCAAATTTAATATAGTAATTAAGATGAGAAAAATTTATTTAATTAAAAGTATGGCTTTAATCATTTTTATTATGATAGTCATAACATCATGCACAAATAATGCAACTATGATACCACCCAAAGCAAAAAAAAATCCTAAGGAATTAACGATCCACGGACATACAAGGATAGATAATTATTATTGGCTGAATGATAGAGAGGATCCAGAAGTAATTAAATATCTAGAAGCAGAGAATGCCTATACAAAAACTGTTTTACAACCAACTGAAAAACTTCAGGAGGATTTATTTCTGGAAATGAAATCAAGAATTAAAGAGACAGATGAGTCGGTACCTTACGAAAAGAATGGATATTATTATTATTCAAGATACGAAGAAGGAAAGGAGTATCCAATTTACTGTAGAAAGAAAGGCTCTTTGGAGGCTGAAGAAGAAATCTTGTTAAATGTAAACGAAATGGCAGAGGGTTATGAGTTCTATCAAGTGCGGGGTTTAAGTATAAGTCCCAATAATAAATTACTTGCCTTTGGGCTCGACACTGTAAGTAGAAGAATGTATACTATTCATATTAAGGATTTGGAGACAGGGGAAATTTATAAGGACGAACTTTCAATTACTACTGGCTCAACAGTCTGGGCAAACGATAATAAAACCTTATTTTACACAAAAAAGGATGAAACTACACTAAGATCTTATAAAATTTTCAGACACATTTTAGGTACTCCAATTATCGACGATAAAGAAATTTATTACGAAGAAGATGAAACATTTGGTGCAAGTATCTGGAAAACTAAATCGGAGGAATATATAATTATCAGTTCATATAGTACAATGGCAGAAGAATACAGGTTCTTAAGTGCTAACAACCCAATGGGAGAGTTTAAGGTTATTCAACCAAGGGAACGTGGTTTAGAATACTCAATTTCTCATTTTGGAGATTATTTCTATATAAAAACAAATTTGGATGCACAAAATTTCAGGTTAATGAGAACTCCCGTTACGAATCCCTCTAAAGAAAATTGGGAATAAGTTATTCCTCATAGAGAAGATGTTTTTCTTCAGGATATGGAGTTATTTAAAAAATATTTGGTGGTGGAGGAGCGTATAGAGGGCTTAACGCAAATCAGAATAATTAATTGGTTTGATAACTCAGAACATTATCTTGATTTTGGAGAAGAAACTTACATGGCTTATATATCAACAAATCCAAAATTTGAAAGTGATTACTTGCGTTATGGTTATACATCTCTTACAACTCCCAACTCTACTGTAGATTATAATATGTCAACCCGAGAAAAGGTTGTACGAAAGGAGCAAGAGGTTTTAGGAGACTTTAATAAGAGTAACTATGAAGCAAAAAGAATATTTGCAACAGCTGATGACGGAACCAAAATACCAATGTCTATTGTATATAAAAAGGGTATTGAATTGGATGGGAATAATCCTGCATTAATTTATGGTTACGGTTCATATGGTTCCACAATAGATCCATATTTTAGCACAGTACGTTTAAGTTTATTAGACAGGGGTTTCGTTTACGCAATAGCTCATGTTAGAGGAAGTCAATACCTTGGAAGACAATGGTACGAAGATGGAAAACTGCTTAAAAAAATGAACACATTTACTGACTTTAATTATTGTGCCGAATTTTTAATTGAAGCAAAGTATACGAATTCAGATAAGTTATTTGCTATGGGAGGAAGTGCTGGTGGTTTATTAATGGGAGCCATTGTTAATTTACAACCAGAGTTATATAAAGGAGTAGTTGCTCAAGTTCCTTTTGTTGATGTAATAACAACCATGTTGGATGAGAGTATTCCTTTGACAACAAGTGAATTCGACGAATGGGGAAATCCGAAAGATAAAGAATATTATGATTATATGTTTTCTTATTCTCCATATGATCAGGTTAAAGAACAGAATTATCCGGCTATGTTAGTAACAACAGGGTTACATGATTCCCAGGTTCAGTATTGGGAACCAGCTAAATGGGTTGCAAAATTACGAGATATGAAAACTGATGACAATGTATTATTGTTGCACACAAATATGGATGTTGGACATGGTGGTGCTTCTGGTCGTTTTGAAGCTTTAAAAGAATATGCCATGGAATATGCATTTATGTTTCAGCAGCTAGGAATAAAAGAATAGATTTTAAATTTAAAGGGAATTAAGAACCTATCATTCGATGGGTTCTTTTTTTGATTGAAATCGCTACAATTGATTCCTAACTCGATAGTAAAATATGCAGTCCTTATATAAAATTAGATTTTTAGTTGGATTTTACTCAGGATTTATGATTGCTTTTTCAGGCGAATAAATATAGATTATTCGAATGGTGAGTTTTGGTCAGAACTTATTCTTTTCTTGATAGGAGCAGCAATAATTGCTTTTCTCTGGTTTGTTAGAGAACAACCTAAGAGTGAATAACGTTGATGGTTCTTTTATAAATGATATAAAAAGTAAATAGTAGGAATAGAATTCCTAATACAAAAAGCAACCAGGGGAATTGGACCGGGATATAGGATAAGGATACAGCTATCAATTTATCACTTAAAGCTTTGTTTTGCAATTCAGTGTGATCAATATTTTTAACAAGGAATTTACAATAATCCCATATGAATGACGTAAAAATTATTGTTGCTCCAACTATGAGCATTAACCATTCTTGGCGTTTGAGTTTAATATTAAAGTAATTAATTATTATTGACAGAATAATCATTAGAGTAGAGACTACTATTGGAGTTATAACTGGTCCAGTCCATGTTACAGGCAAAAGGAAGAGAATATCCCAGGTTAATAAACTCTCAGGCCATCCTAAGATTAT
>PKTC01000257.1 GCA_002869305.1 Marinilabiliales bacterium | reverse complement strand
CTTGTAGTTTACATACAATTCATCATCAATCAATCTGGAATTAAAAAAATCGAGCTGTTCTTTACAAATCTGAAATGCAGATTTGTATTTGCCATGACGCGCCAGGCATAAAGCATATTTATATTTAGCTGTAATTTGGAGGTATTGGTTGTTTGCCTTTTTTGCATTATCGATAGCCAAAGAGTAGGATTTTTCACTCTCCGCCAGGTTAGCATTCATAAGGTAAGCATCACCGAATGTTACATAAGCCCAACCGTTCCATAACGGATTTTTATCGGATAGATTCGAAATAGCTTGTTCTGAATATTTAATAACCATCTCCTTTTTTCCCAATAGAGCATATAATAAAGCATATGTTAAAGATAATTTTCCTAAAGTATCTTTATAACTATCATCGTCTTTATTGTTAGTTATAAATATCTTCTCAGTCTCATTTAAATACCTTTCAGCTTTTTTTATCTCTCCGGCTGTAATTAGCATCCATGTATAGAAAATACAGAATTTAGTATTCGTAATTATTTTTTGTTCAGGAAGTTGTTTGCCAAATTCTAATATGGCCGAATGATCTCCTCTTACCCAATGTCCTTCGATATTTTCATTAAGTAAATTCATTGCCCGATCTGCATTATTTGCTTTTAAGGCATGTACAATGGCTTCGTAAATAAAGCGATTTTGCTCAAACCACTTACTTACTTTTAAGTGAATTCCATTTATTTCATCTTGGTATTTATGGATTAAATGTTGATTTAATAAATCAGCAAATAAATGATGATAGCGAAACCATATTTTTTCATTATCGAGCGGAATAATAAACATATTCTCTTTTTCCAATGATTCCAACAATTGTTGGCTATTTTCAATTTGTAATGCAGTATTGCAAAGAGGAGCTGAAAATCTTTCAAGCACAGATGTTTTCAATAAAAAATCCTTAACCTCTTGTGTTTGGTTTGACAGTACTTCTTCCATCAAATAATCCATGATATACCGATTATCACCTGCAAATTTCTTTAAATAATCAGAAATATCATCTCTTCCTTGTATGGTTAAAGCAGCAAGTTGCAGTCCTGCTATCCAGCCTTCTGTTTTGGATTTAAGCAGATGAATATCATCTATCGTTAGGTCTAATTTTAGATTCTTATTAAATAAAGTTATGATGTCATTTAAAGTAAAATTAAGCTCAGATGAACGTAATTCTAGCAGCTCATTTTGACTGCGCAGTCTGGCTAATGGAAAAGCAGGATCAGAACGTGTTGAAATTAGTATATGAAGATTGTTTGGAGCATGTTCCAGAATGAAAGCAATCATTTGAAGTATTTCGTAATTTTCTATCAGATGAAAATCATCTAACACCAATAAAAGATCTTGCTTAAGTTTTAACAAGTCATTAATGAATGATTCTAATATTTTCTCTAAATCTAATTTTTGTGGTGATTTAAGTACTTCAATAGCATGAGCACCAATTTCTTGGTTAAAAGTTTTTGTACCCTGTATAATTGAACTCAAAAACTCAACCAGGTCATTATCTCTTTTATCAATGGAGTACCATACAGCAGGAATTTCATCTTTAATGATCCAATCACTAATTAAAGTGGATTTTCCGTAACCTGCAGGAGCCGAAACTAATATTAATTTACCATGGAGACCTTTATTTAACTTATCAAATAGTGCAGCACGATGAACCACCTTGTCACCTGTTGAAGGTATATGGAATTTGGTAAGTAGCATTGGTATATTTTAAATAGCTAATATAATATGTTTTTAGTTTTTAAAGCTATTTAATTATAATATTCCTTTTTCTTGAGCCTTGCTAACAGCTTCATTCCTGTTTTTAACTTCGAGTTTTAATAGAATGTTCCTAACATGCGTTTTAACAGTGGTAATAGAAATAAATAGTTGCTCAGCAATTTCCTGATTGGTTAATTCTTGCGCAATTAATTTTAAAGTGTCTAATTCCCTGTTGCTAAGAGTCTCTTCCGAATTTCTTTTATGTAAACTTTTTTCTTGGACAAATGCACTTAATAATTCTTTAAGATAATCTTCTGAAACAGAATCTAACGGTTTTGATGTTCTGATGCTTTTTAGTTTAGAAACTTCTTTTAATGTTTCTTCGATTTCTGGCCCTACATTAATAAATGATCGTATATATCCTTCGGGTTGAGATAATACTATTGCTTTTATCATCGACTCAATTGCATCTTCTTTTCTGTTTATCAATTTATATGCCTTAGTTTTTAGTAATTCAACATCAACTGCTGCAATTGATTTATTATGTTCTTCTGCGAAATGAGCGAGTCTCTCTAATAATTCTAATGCTTCGTCAATCTTAAACTGAGCAATATATAATTCAACCAATCGAAGAAGAATTGTATCTGGTTTCTTCTCAATTGCCACATCCAATTTTTTCTTATATGCATTTAATATTACAGTAGCCTTTTCTAGTTCTCCTTGTTTAATATATATTCTAGTTTTCCATGCAATTGCATGAATATTTAACCATGAATTTGTTTGCTTAAATTCAGCATTCTTTTCAAGTTCTTCTATTAGTAGTAAGGCTTTATTAAATTCTTGTAAGGTATAATATACGCCGGTTAACATGAGAGTGCAATGCACTTTGTGCCGAATGTTATTATCTTTCTTAGATATATTATAACCTTCCTGCGCATATGATAAACCCTCCTGCAAATTATTCCATTCCGTTTGAATATATCCAATGATGCTATAAAAACCTGCCGTGGTAATTTCATACTTTGCTTGAGCAGAGTCCCTAGGTCGAAGAAAATCTAATTGCTTCTTAGAGATTGAATATGCGTTCTTATATTTGCCGTGACGCGCATAACAGAACGCCAAGCTATAATTAGATGAGGTTTGCAAGTATAAACTTTTCGTTTTTTTACTATAATCTAGAGCATTCAAGTATAATTTCTAACTTTCTTTTAAATCTGCATTAATAAAATTTGAATCACCTAATGCAATGTAGGCCCAGCCATTCCAAATAGCGTTTTTCTTGGAAAGATTTTCCAGTGCTTGTTTAGAATATCTTTTGACCATCTTCATGTTTCCTAATAACACATATAGAAATGCATAAATTAGTGATAATTTCCCAAATAAGTCTTTATTGTTGGTGTTATTATCCTGCTTGTTTTTAAGCAATATTTGCTCAGTTTTTTTAAGTAACTTTTCTGCTTCTATTATGCTACCAGCTCGCATTAACATCCAAGTATAATAGATGCAAAATTTTGTATTTGTAGTAATGCTTTTTTCAGGTATTATTTTTCCAAATTTTAAAATTAACGAGTGCTGTCCATTTTTCCACAAATCTTCAACAATTGCATCAAGTAGCTGCATTGCTCTATCATTGTCTTTAGCTTCTAAAGCATGTTCAATAGCAAAATAATCCATGTTGTGCTGCTCGTGCCAAAAACTAGCTTTTAAATGAAGTTCTTTTAAACCATCTGGTAACTTACTAATTAATTTTTGTTTTAATAAGTCCGCAAATAAATGATGATATCGAAACCACTTCCTTTCATTATCGAGTGGAACAATAAACATATTGTTCCTTTCTAAGGATTCTAATAACGATTGACTATTGTTTTTCTCTAGAACTGTGTCGCAAAGTGATCCACAGAATTTTTCAAGCAATGAAGTTTTTAATAAAAAGTCCTTAACTTCCTCAGTTTGCAACATAAGGATTTCCTCAATAAGGTAATCCATAATATAGCGATTGTCACCAGCTAATACCTTTATATATTCAGAAACATTTTCGCGATCTTTAACAGTTAATGCTGTAAGCTGTAAACCTGCAATCCAACCTTCTGTTTTAACCTGGAGTAAATCAATATCATCTACTGATAGGTCTATTTTAAATTTCTTGTTAAAGAAATGAGCTATTTCATTTTTAGAAAAACCTAAATCTGATGATCTGATTTCAGTTATTTTATTCTGACTTCGCAAACGAGCCAGTGGTAATCGCGGATCGGAACGCGTTGAGAAAATTAAGTGCAGATGATTGGGTTTATATTCAATTAAAAAAGATAAAATATCAATGATTCTTTTATTAACTATTAGGTGTAAATCATCTAGAACAAGAACTACATCTTCTTTTAAAAGAAATACATCATTAATAAAGAGTTCAGTTAAATATTCAATGCTTACCGATTCAGGTGATTTTAACAATTCGAGTGAGCGATTACCCACTTTATCTTGTTTTTTATGAATTGAAGTAATAATAAGTTTTAAAAATTCATACGGATCATTATCCCTATCATCAATTGAGCACCACGCTGCAGATATCTTATTTTGTCTTATCCGATCGCTTATAAGAGTTGATTTTCCTGATCCTGCAGCAGCCGATATTAAAATTAATTTTCTTGTTAATCCTTCATTAAGCTTTTCAAATAAATGAATACGCTTCACAGAATGCTTATCTACTTCCGGAATATGCAGTTTTGTCAATAACATCTGTTGCAAAATACAAAAAAAAATAGTACGATTTTTATGTAATAGAAACTAAGTGGTGAACGCAATAAAAGAGCTTATTATAAAATGAAATTATGTTGTAAAAAATAAGAATTAAATAATTATTCCTTTTTCTTTAGCCTTGCTAACAGCTTCATTCCTGTTTTTAGCTTCTATTTTAAGCAGTATATTTCTTACGTGAGTTTTAACGGTAGTCTTCGAAATGAAAAGTTCACTAGCTATATCCTGATTAGAAAGATCTTTAGCTAATAAAAGAAGTACATCCATTTCTCTATTGCTTAAAGCATCTAATAAAATAGTATTAGACTGTCTAGATTGATTTTTCTTAAATTCAAATAAAAGATTCTTAATATATGGCTTCTGTGTATTTAGGTTTTTTTGTATGCATTCTTTCAGTAATTCACCTATTTTTTCTCCTTCATCTAAAAATATTCTAAAATATCCTTTAGGTTCTGCAATATCAATGGCCTTACAAAGGCAAGACAGAGCTTCAGAAGTATTTCCTTTTTGATTTAAAGCAATTGCTTTAATAAGTAACATCTCAATAAACCTTGTAAAACGACCTTGTTCTTCAGCTTTTAATAAATAAGGTTTCAATAAGTTAAGCGCCTCATCTTCTTTCCTTTGTGCATTATATATCCTTGATAAAATCAAGACTTTTGATTCCTGTCTAAAAGAAAACTCTTCATCATATTTTAATGTACTCGTTTTCAACCATTGTTCTATGGAGTCGAAATTACCTTGTTCAATCCAAAGTCTAATTTTCAAGTCATCTAAAGATAAGATTACAAACAGTGGTAAATCTGAGGTAGTATTAAATTTATCAATATTTCCTATCTCTTTTTCTGCGTTTTCGAAATCTCCATTTGCAAAATGCAGTTTAGCAAATAACATATGACTCTCACCTATCATAGAAGCGTCACTTCCTTCTATACTTAGCCTTTTACCTACCTGTATTTTTTCTAAAGCTTCGTTAAGCTTATTTTGTTCAATAAGAATTTCTCCCCAACGGTTATATATCCATCCGGTCATAGGAGTATCTAAAGCCCCTTTGGAATATGCAACATCGTACATTTCTTTAAATGTTTTTATTGCATCTTCAAAATTTCCTTGTTGTTTGTAAATTTTTGCTACCCCTACTTTGGCAACGATAATTACAAAAATGTTATTAAATTTTATCCCAATATCAACTGCCTCATCAAATTTTTGAATAGCCTCACTATAATTGCCTAAAAAAAGGTTAGCATAACCCAGATTTATAATTGCCGAAGCACGCCAAAGAAAGCTAGTCTCTGGAAGCAATTCAATGGCCTTCGATGCATGGCTTAATATATTATTCGTATCCTCAAGATACATCGAAATAAATGCTCTTATGACGAATACTTTACCTTTTAAAACCCTTCTCTCATCATAAGGAACAGTTTCAACCAATTCTTCCACGATCAGAAAGTGTTTCTCTGCTTCGTCATAATTACCTTTTTGAAATAACATTCCTCCTAAGGCGAAAGTCAGATTAGGGTCTTTATAAACAAATTCATCGGGAAGTGACCGAAACCATCTTAACATCTGAGTATCAAAACCATAATCTAATACTTTTTTTGCAAATCCTCCAATCAGATGTGCAGCTTGCTCATAATCTTTGGCAAGTAATGCATGCTCAACGGCTTCTTCTTTCTGATTGTTTTGTTCGTACCATTTACATGCTCGTTTATGCAGCTCTGGAATTTCATTTGCTTTTAAAATATTTAACCTTTTTTGAAGAATTTCGGCAAATAAATGATGATACCTGTACCAAATTCTCTCATCATCCAATGAAACAATAAACATATTATTTTTTTCGAGGTACCGTAATTTTTCTTGACTATCCTTCTCTTTTAAAAGAACATTGCAAAGTGGAGCTGATAGTTTTTCCAGGATAGATGTATTCAATAAAAACTTTTCCATTTCATGATCCTGATTATTAAGCACTTCTTCAATCAGGTAATCCATTATATATCTGTTGTTACCAGCCAATGTCCTAATAAATGCTGGCAAGTCCTTTCTACCTTGCATAGATAATGCAGTAAGTTGTAATCCTGCAATCCAACCTTCAGTCTTTCTTTGTAATAAATTAATTTCTTCGGTAGTCAAATCTAACTTCAATTTTTTGTTAAAAAAAATACTAATTTCATTAGCAGAAAAATTTAAATCCGTTGATCTTATTTCTACCAGATCGTTTTGGCTTCTCAACCGAGCTAATGGCAGTGAAGGATCCGTGCGCGTTGATATAGCAATGTGAAATTTTTTAGGGCTATTCTGTATTAAAAAATCTACTATTTGAATAACTTCATTTGATTCAATTAAGTGAAAGTCATCCAATACACATAAAATATCATTTTCTATTGACAGGATATCATTTATTAAAAGTTCAGTAACATGCAGTGTGTTTATTTTTTGGTTTGAATCCAGAATGGTTAGACAATCTTTTCCAATTTGCTTATTTGTATTATGAATACCATAAATTAAGAAGCTAAGAAATTTAACAGGATCATTATCTCTTTTATCCAGGGAATACCATGTGCTTGAAATTTTAGAATGCCTGATCCAACTACTTAGCAGAGTTGTTTTTCCACAACCTGCTGTAGCGGATATAAGAATTAGTTTACAATTCAACCCATTGTTTAATTTCTCAAAAAGATATGGTCGATGCACTAAATTATCTCCAACACGAGGAATATGTGTTTTTGTTAAAAGCATTGAGTGCAAATTAACAAAAATAAATCGAATAGAGCGTCAAATTTTGCGCTGAGAGGTACGCTATGCCGGATATATCAATCCAGCCTAGCGTTTAAAATTGTATGATATTTATCAGCTAAATTTCTTAATTGTTTCTGCAAGTCTTGAAATTCCAGTTTCTATCTGTTCCATTGAAGGAAATGAGTAATTCAATCGTAAAGTATTTCTTCCCGAACCATCGCAATGAAAAGGCTTACCGGTAACATAAATAACCTTATTCTCTGCTGCTTGTTCTATTAAATCTTTAGCATCCATATGCTCAGGTAATTTTACCCATAGAAACACTCCTCCGCTTGGTTCTGACCATGTCACTCCTTCAGGCATATATTTCCGCAATGCATTAACCATACACTTATTCTTTTCTCTATATAATGCAATTGCTCTTTCAATCGTATCTTTCATCAGTCCTTCCTGCATGTATCGCGCTATAATTAATTGGTTAATTGTTGGCGAGCACAAATCAACCGATTGTTTCATCATTGAAAATTTATTGATTATATCATTTTGAGCAACAATCCAGCCAATTCGCATTCCAGGAAATAGGATTTTTGAAAGAGTTTTAACCTGTATTATTCCTTTTCCATTTGCCAATGTCCATAAACTTGGGACTTTATTATTGTTATAACACAGTTCGCGATAAGGAGAGTCTTCTATAATCGGAATTTGGAATTTATCTGCAATTTCTATCAGTTTTAATCTCT
>PKTC01000256.1 GCA_002869305.1 Marinilabiliales bacterium | reverse complement strand
GTTTTTAATAATTTCCATTTCACACCTATGGCGTCTATTTCTGAAGCAATAGCAAACTATACCGTTACATTCATTGCTCCAAGTAAAACATTTAATTTGGCAGCATTAGCAACATCTTCAGTAATAACATCAAATAAAGAATTAAAAGAAAAATTCGATAAGGTGCTGGATACCGTTCATGTAGGTATGGGAAATGTATTTGGAGCGGTAGCTTCAGAGGCAGCCTATACGCAAGGAGATGAATGGCTGGATCAGTTAATGGATTATTTATCCCAAAACCTTGATTTGCTGGAAGATTATTTAAAAGATAAGATTCCTCAAATCAAAATGTTACGACCTGAAGGAACTTATTTGGTTTGGTTGGACTGTTCTGAGCTTAATTTAAATGGTAAAGATTTGAAAAGATTTATGATTGAAGATGCAGAACTGGGCTTTAACGATGGAAGAATGTTTGGAACCGGAGGCAACGGATTTATGCGAATGAACATTGCGTGCCCTAAGCAGATTCTTTTAGATGCATTAATTCAATTGGAAAAGGCTGTAAAAACATTATAAATATATGGCAGACAAAGGATTTGATATAAAAGTTCTAATTCCAACCGAGGATGGGATTCGTATTTCCACAAATAATTTGAGTTTGGTACCATATTATTTAATATATAATATTAGTAATAGGAGCTATCAGCTGGCAGGGAAAATCAAAACGAAGGAAATATTGACTGGTAATGGTTTTTTGAAGGATATACAGAATTATATTAATCAAGAAAACATTGATTTAATAGTAAGTATTACAAAATCAGAGTTGGACATAAAGATAATAGCTCCCGAGAGCGCTGAAATAAATGAAGAGTTGAATCTTATAATTGATATGATTGATCAAAAAAAGGAGCTTAGTTAGCTCCTTTTTATATTTAAAGTGAATCTACTTATTATTTCTTCTTCTTATCATCTTTAGTGATTGAGTTTTCCTCATCATCATCTTCATCATCATCTTCATCAAGCGCAGATACTAGACCTCCTGTAAGTTTTCCATCCATCTTTTTTACAAAAGCTTCTTGTTGCTTCTTAAGTCGCTCATATTCTTCAACCTTCTTTTCTAATTCGGCCTCACGAAGTGCAGATTCTTCTTGAGTTGCTTGCAGTTCTTCCATATTTTGACGCATTTCTTCTTCTTGTGCACGCATTTCTTCTGCTTGTTGCTTTGTTCTTTCAAGCAATTCAGATGTTCTTATGTTCACTTTTACAGTGGATAGTGTAGATGCAATATTTTCACCAATTCTTTCAACAAATTCTATTTGATATTTCTCAAATTCTTTAAACGAAGCCATTTCTATCACTCCATAAACTTCATCGTTTACAACCAATGGCACTATTAAGATACTTTTAGGGTTATCATCTCCTAACCCAGAAGTAATAGTGATGTAATTATCTGGAATATCGGTAATGTAAATTGTTTCAGATTCCTGTATAGCTCTTCCAACCAAGCCAACACCCATTTCAATTTTCTTCTCTAAGAATTTCTTTCGACTAAATGCGTAAGCCGATGCCATTTCAATAAATTTATTATTCTCATCGTCGTCGTTAATAATAAATAAACCACCCTGATTAGCATCACAATACTTAACTAGATTACTAATAATATCATAAGACAATTTTTCCATATTATCATTGTTTTGTCTTAAAATGTCACTGAATTTTGCTATTCCTTGTGAAGCCCAATTTCTCTGATCATCTTCTTTCTTTCTTCTTTTATCTTCTTCATTCGCGTGCTTTAAGTTAGTACGCATTTCTAACAAGGCATTACCTAAATCATCTTGTTCACTTAATGGTACAAACGGACTCTCAAAATTTCCCTTTCCTATTTCAAGAGAAAAATCAGTAGTTTCTTTCAATCCCCTTATAAGAGCATTTAATGCCGCTGCCATCTCTCCAACTTCATCAGCACGTTCTTTTATTTGTTTGCTTGGCATCACACCTTGCCCCATTAATATTAAAACATCTTTTATTTTTACTATGGGCTTAATAATTATTTGAGCTAAGAATAACGCTATGATTACCGATATAACAACCAAAACTATTCCTGATGCAAATATGAAATTTTCTAGCTTCATAAAAGAAGCTTCCATTTGTTTGCTTGCTTCTGCAATCTTCATTTCGTGAGTTTCAACCAAAAAGGCTAGTTCTTCAATAATTTTATCACTGTATAAGATGATATCTCCGCCTTCTTCAACTTTTGTATAAACATCTGTCATTAGCAAGAAAAAGTCATCATAACTCTCCATGGTACTCAACTTATTCATGACATCCTGCTGCATTGGAAATAATGTATCTGTAATGGATACATAAATTTTTTCATATGCTTGTTTTTCCTCTTGATTCCAGTTTTTAGATATTTTTAAAATTTTTTCGTGCAAGTTTGGTAAGGTTGCTTGATGAAGATCAACCAATTTATTCTTATCAGGTGTATTGGGTTGTTTCTCAATATATACCCAGTTTTTAATTAACATTTTTGAAGAAATCATGGCATTTGAAAGTTCACGTATTAGATCAGCTGATGGTACATAGATACTAATGATTCTATCATTTTCTTCAATGTTTTTATTCAGGGTACTTTTTACAAGATAAATATTTACGAAAATGGCCGCAGTAACAATACCAAATCCTAGTATAAGCTTCTTTGCAATAGTAAATTTGAAATTCATATCTTGCTATTTGAGTTATTAAAATTTAAGCGTTTCTAAGATAATAATTAATTTTTAGTTAGATTAAAATAAAGCATTTTTTATTAAAACGAACTAAGAAAGTACTATGTCGAAGAAACAAATATGTCACGATCATATGTTATGTTTGATAAAAATAGTCCATGTGCAGGAGCTGAAGTTCCTGCATTTGATCTATTCTTATTTTCTATAATTCGAATAAAGTCTTTGAGAGTTATTTTGTATTTTCCTATATCTAATAATGTTCCAACAATGGCTCGAACCATATTTCTGAGAAACCGATCTGCAGTAATTTCAAATTTTAATATATGATTATCTTGAGCCCAAAAGGCATTTGCAATATTGCAATTATTTGTTTTTACATCCGTATGTAGCTTGCTAAAACTTGTAAAATCAGTAAACTGCTTAAGTAGTTCGCAAGCTTTATTCATTAGATCAATATCAAGTTTGTGAGAAAAATAATACGATGTTTCGGTCAAAAACGGATCTTTTTGCTGATGCAGGCAATAATGATATGTTCTGCTAGTAGCATCAAATCTGGCATGTGCATCATCTTTAACCAAAAAGATTTCTTGAATTGAAATATCGTTAGGGAGAATTCCATTAATTTTAAAGTTTAACTTGCTATTGTTGTGTAGGTCCTTTTGGCTAGTATCAAAATGTGCCATAAAGTAACTAGCGTGCACACCTGTATCTGTCCTTCCAGCACCTGTTATTTCTATATCTTCTCTAAGAATTGTTGAGAAGGCCTTATTTAAAATTTCTTGCACACTAATTGCATTTGGTTGAATTTGCCAACCATGGTATTTAGTGCCTTTATAGCTTAATTGAATAAAATATCTTTGAGTCACATTATTATATAATAGGTTACAAATTTAAAATTTAAACTTGAAATATCTATAATTATTAAGTTTCTCGATGATTTGCTATTAGACTTTCTTAAAATCATTTAACAAAATTTAACACTTAAATAAAGTATTATTGTGCTGATTTTACAATGACAGAAGTAGAGTTATTTCAATTATTTTTAAAGCAAAATTTTTTATGTATCTTTTCAAAAATTATTAGACTATGAACGAAACAGTTGATGTCAAAGAACTGAATGATCGAATAGAGAAGGAGAGTTCATTTGTTGATATGATTAAAATGGAAATGGGCAAGGTAATTATTGGACAAAAACACCTTGTCGATTCTCTTTTAATAGGTCTTTTATCCGATGGGCACATCTTATTAGAAGGTGTTCCCGGATTGGCAAAAACACTTGCAATAAATACTTTAGCAAGCATTGTAGATGCTGATTTTAGCCGAATTCAATTTACTCCGGATTTATTACCAGCGGATTTAATTGGTACGATGATTTATAGCCAGAAGAAAGAAGAATTTCAGGTTAAAAAGGGACCCATTTTTACCAATTTTGTATTAGCCGACGAGATTAATCGTTCCCCAGCAAAGGTGCAGAGTGCTTTACTGGAAGCGATGCAGGAACGACAGGTTACAATAGGTGAAGAAACATATCAGTTACCAAAACCGTTCTTAGTAATGGCAACTCAGAACCCGATCGAACAAGAAGGGACATATCCTTTACCTGAAGCACAGGTTGACCGTTTCATGTTAAAGGTGGTTGTTGATTATCCAAAATTAGAAGAGGAGAAATTAATTGTTCGTGAAAACATTGCCAAGGTATTTCCAAAGGCAAATTCAATTCTTAAACCAGAAAACATCATTAATGCACGAAGTGTCGTAAAAGATGTGTATATCGATGAAAAAATTGAGCGGTATATATTAGATATTGTATTTGCAACTAGATTTCCCGAAAAGTATAATTTGGAGAAATTTTCTGCGATGATTAATTATGGTGGATCACCACGAGCTAGTATTAACCTGGCCATGGCATCAAAAGCCTTTGCGTTTATTAAACGAAGGGGTTATGTTATTCCTGAAGATGTACGCGCTGTTTGTCATGATGTATTGCGTCATAGAATAGGTTTATCATACGAAGCAGAAGCAGAAAATGTAACTACCGAAGATATTATTACGGAAATACTGAATACTATCGAAGTTCCATAGAGTTACAACATCTGTAATATGAAAAAAATAATTGTACTTCTGTTAATTGTAGTTTCGAGCTTCAACGTTCTTGGACAAAGTTTTGTAGGTAAACACAAATTGGAAATTAAAAAGGAGATGAAGGAAAACCATAAGGACTTCTATTTTTCTAAAGAAGTCATGGGTAAAAGTAGTTTCATCAAATTTGAAGATTTCGACGGTTACCGAACATACTTATTTGTTTTGGATGATGATGGTTATTGTAAATACCACATGTTAATGTGCGATTACAGTTTACTTAAAAAAATGATTGATTCATTAAACCAAAGCTATGAGTATAAAGAAAACTTAACCTGGTATGATTATCTGTCGGGTAAAGAAAATTTTGTTATAAGAATAAAAAAGGAAGAATGGTATTTTTCCGTTGTCACAAAGAAGCTCGAAGAGAATGATTGATGTATAACCAATAAAACAATTGGGTGTGGAAGCTTCAGAACTACTAAAGAAAGTACGAAAGATTGAGATTAAAACCAGGGGCTTATCAAAAAATATATTTGCAGGCGAATATCATAGTGCATTTAAGGGGAGAGGAATGGCTTTTAGCGAAGTGCGCGAATACCAGTATGGAGATGATATTCGAAACATAGATTGGAATGTAACTGCCCGTTTTAATCATCCCTTTATTAAAATTTACGAAGAAGAGAGAGAACTTACAGTTATGCTGTTAGTTGATGTAAGTAATTCTCGTGTGTTTGGTACTCAAACTCAGCTAAAGAAAAATCTGATTACTGAAATTTCTGCTGTATTATCTTTTTCTGCAATTCAAAATAACGATAAAATAGGAGTTATCTTATTTAGTGATAAAGTTGAAAAATTTATTCCTCCCAAAAAAGGAAGAACGCATATTTTAAGAATTATTCGCGAGTTAATAGAGTTTACTCCTGAAAACAACAAAACCAATATTTCAGAAGCTTTAAGGTATCTTACCAATGCAATTAAAAAGAGGAGTACTGCATTTGTCATCTCTGATTTTATGGATGATGAAAATGGTTTGCCTCGTTTCGATGAAGCAATTCGTATTGCAAACAGAAAGCACGATGTTATTGGTTTAAAGATATTCGATAAGCGTGAGAAAGAAATACCTTCTGTTGGCATAGTAAGAATGAAAGATTCAGAAACAGGCGAGTATGCATGGGTCGATACAACAAATTTGAGCCTTCGAAAAAATTATGCAAAGTGGTATCATAACATGGAGGCAAGTGTTAACGATACATTTGTTCGTGCAGGCGTAGATTTTGTTTCCATTGCAACTGATGAAGACTATGTGAAACCATTAATTAACCTTTTTAAAAAGAGATAATTAAAGATGGGTACAATAAAAAGAAAAAGATTATATTATATATATGTACTAATTGCTTTTATGGGTTTTGCCCCTGCAGCTCATGGACAAGATATTTCTGTTAGTGCTCAACTTGATACCACTGAGTTTTTGATCGGTGATCAGGTTGGTATAGAACTAAAAGTAAAACAGCCCATCAATGAATTTGTAGGTATTCCGATATTTGAACAAGAGATAAATACGGACCTTGAGATTTTGGAGCAATCAGAAAATGATACAACCTTACTGGAATCAGGACATTACCTTATTAAAAAAAGATTACTGGTAACTGTTTTCGATTCAGGATATTATGCTTTGCCACCAATACCATTCTTATATTATACAGATACGATAAGAACTGATCCTATCGGATTTAGAGTAAGGACTGTTCCTGTTGATACATCGCAAGCAATTAAGGATATTAAAATGCCTTACGGTGCTCCACTAAGTTTTGCCGAAGTATTTCCATGGGCTGGCGGAGGTATAGCATTAGCTGTATTGATCCTTGCGTTAGCATATATTATTAGAAAATTAAAACGTAAAGAACCAATTATTAAACGCGTAAAACCAAGAGAACCTGCTCACATTATTGCTTATAGAGACTTGGATAAACTAAAAGCTGGCAAACTATGGCAACAGGATAAGGTGAAAGAATATTATACAGATTTAACTGATATTCTTAGACTATATCTATGGAATAGATATACCGTTAGGACATTGGAAAGAACCAGTGAGGAAATTCTTGATTCTTTAAAAAATATAGATTTTAGTGATGAAGAAGCATTTGAAACCTTAAAGGATATTTTTCATGTTTCCGATTTGGTAAAGTTTGCAAAATTTAAACCTTTAGCCGACGAGCATGAAAAATGCATTGAAGGTGCTTACAAATTTGTAGATAGAACAAAGCTAATTGTTGAAGAAAAGAAAGAAGAATCAGAAGTTGAAGCTAATGAGGAAAAGCAAGGTGTCATCAACGAGGTTAATGAGACCAAGGTGTTGGAAGAGAATAGTATTTCTAAATGATTATTTGAACTCTTATGATGAATAATATAACATTTGCAAATCCAGATTTATTATACTTGCTATTTTTAATAATACCAGTTGTTGTGTGGTATGTGTTAAATTATAAAAACACACATGCAAGTATACAGGTATCCACTATAAAAGGAATAGGCAAAAATCATATTACCTATAAACATATTTTGCGTCATGTAGTTTTTGCCTTAAGAGTTATCACAATAGCCTTAATAATTGCAGCAATTGCACGGCCACAATCAACCTTAAGTTGGAAAAATCAGGAATCAGAAGGAATTGACATTGTGTTGGCATTGGATATTTCAAGTAGTATGTTGGCTCGAGATTTTGAACCAGACCGTTTGGAAGCTGCTAAAGATCTGGCAATACAATTTATTGCTGGACGCAGAAATGACCGTATCGGATTAGTTGTTTTTAGTGGAGAGAGTTTTACTCAATGTCCATTAACAACTGACCATTCTGTGTTGATTAATTTATTTAGAGATATAAAAAGTGGTATGATTGAGGATGGAACTGCAATTGGAATGGGTTTAGCAACATCGGTAAGCCGATTGAAAGATAGTGATGCAGTAAGTAAGGTAATAATTCTATTAACTGATGGTGTTAACAATCAGGGAGCAATAGCACCAGCCACTGCAGCAGAATTAGCTCAGACATTTGGAATAAGAGTTTATACTATTGGTGTTGGAACAGAAGGTATGGCTCCTTATCCTGTGCAAACTCCATTTGGAATGCAACTTAGAAGTATGCCTGTGGAAATTGATGAAGAAACAT
>PKTC01000056.1 GCA_002869305.1 Marinilabiliales bacterium | reverse complement strand
GATATGTGCGTATCACAAATCAAGATGGAATAATTCATGGGAAAGGCTTTGAGGCGGATCAGGATTTAACGAACTGGAAAATTAAGAAAACATCCGGTACAATAAGCGTCGATAATGAAAGATAAGGTTTCAAGAATTTTTGAGGTATTGTGGATAATTGTAGCTATTCTTTGTTTATCAGCAGCAATTCATCAAACGATTTATGAGGGAATTTCTAAAAGTTATGTCCTTTTTATATTTTCGCTGATAGCATTTGCGATGTATTTTGTAAGAAAACAGATTAGAAAATCAAAAAAAGATAATTCAAATGGATGATCCCCTTATATATGGGTTACTTTTTTTTCTCCTCTTACTTTTCCTAACATTAAAATCAGCTTTCAGTTATATTAATCAATTGCAGCTGGAACTAGACAAATCGAAAGCAAATTATCATTCTCATATATTAAATTTTATAGGTAAAAGAACTACTGAATTCTCCATTACTATAAACACTTATCTTTTTATCGTACTTACGGCTCTAATTTTAAGTGTAAAGGCAGATTTCCTGGTTCTATTTCATTCGCTAAGCTATCCCCTATTCAATTTGTTGTTTGTAGTTATATTAGGAATACTCATTTTTCCTGGATTAGTAATTTTTCCTAAAACACTTGGAGAATATTTTTCCAATGAGATCATCAACTTTTCTGCGATTCCGTTAATGATATTTTATATACTTCTATTTCCTTTTACAAAACTTATCTCTCTGATATCAATAACATCACAAATTATTCATAAAAACAATGTCAAAGAAGAACTTAAAACAGATTTTGACAGAGATGATTTGAACAGGCTGGTATTTGATAGCCAGAAACATATCGAAGATAAAGAAGGTATTAATAGTGAAGTTAAACTATTCAAAAATGCACTCGAATTTTCTCAAGTAAAAATTAGGGAATGCATGATCCCGAGAACTGAAATTACAGCTGTAGAATTAAATGAAATAAATCAAGAAGTTAAATCAATATTCATCGAAACAGGTTATTCAAAAATATTGGTTTATAAAGAATCCATTGAGAATATTATTGGCTACATGAAAAGTAAGAGCCTATTTGTTTCCGATTCAGATTATAAAAATAACATCAAGGATATAAAATACTTTCCTGAATCAATGCCTGCTAACAAACTATTGCGTTACTTTATTCGCACTGGCCAGAATATTGCGGTCGTTGTTGATGAATTTGGAGGAACATCAGGCATTGTAACCATAGAGGATATCCTGGAAGAGATATTTGGAGAAATTCAAGATGAACATGATACAGATGATTTATTCGAAAAGAAACTAAGCGAAAAAGATTTTGTTTTTGCAGGTAGATTAGAAATCGATTATATAAATGATAAATACCATTTAAATATTCCCACAAATGAAGAATATGAAACCATTGCCGGGTTTATACTATATCATACAGAAAGTTTACCCAAAGCCAATGATCAAATTATAATTGATCCATATAATATCAGAATTCTAAAAGTAAGCGACACCAGATTAGAGCTATTAAAATTGGAGCTCACATCAAATCAAACATAATTTATTTTAATCTAATAAATTATATTTCATAAAATTTCGAAAACAAAATAATAAAATACTAAATTTGCCAGTTAATATTTAGGCCTTTTGGCACTTAAAATAATTAAAATTAGTATATTCGAACCTTTAAAAATTTTGATAAAATCAATATTCAATGGCAACATTAGAGAAAATTAGAAACCGAGCAGGAGTATTAGTTGCAGTGGTAATAGGAATGGCACTGCTAGCATTCATTTTAGGAGATTTTTTAAATTCAGGGGGATCATTATTTTCCGATACTCAATTTGAGATTGCAGAAATCTCAGGAAAATCTATTTCATATCAAAAATATCAGAGAGATTTAAATGAAATTATTGAGATAAATAAATTTAGCACTGGAAAATCTGCCTTAGACGAAGCTACCGTTCAAAACATACAAACACAAACATGGAATCAGCTAGTTAGAGAATATGTTCTTGGAGATGAATATGATGAACTTGGATTAGATGTTAGTAGTCAGGAATTATGGGATATGGTGCAAGGGGAAAACATTCACCCTATTATCCAGAACTTGTTTACAAATCCAGAAACGGGACAGCTAAATACTATGGCTGTTATTCGTTTCTTAAAAACATATGATCAGGACCCAACTGGTCAGCAAAAGGCTTACTGGCTATTTGTTGAAGACCAAATGGTACGTGACAGATTATTCAATAAATACACCAATTTAATTAGTAAAGGTTTATATACTACAAAATTGGAAGCTCAAAATGAGATTAATAATTTGAATAAAAAGGTTGATTTTGAATTTGTTATTCAAAATATAAACTCAATTCCAGATAGTTTAATAGCTATTAAAAGTAGTGATCTGAAAAAATATTATGACGAACGTAGGAATGAGTACAAACAAGAAGCTACAAGAAACATAGAGTATATTACATTTGATGTAGTTCCTTCTGAAAATGACAAATTAGCTACACAATATTGGATAAGTAATGTTCAAGAAGATTTCGAAAATACCGAAAACGACAAGGAATTTGTGAATTTAAACAGTGATTTTGCATTCAATGATTACTATTTAAATAAAGACGAATTACCTGAAACTTTACAGGACGAAATGTGGAATGCAGAGGAAGGTTATATGTATGGTCCATATTTTGAGAATGAGGCATATTTCTTAGCCAAACTATCGGATATAGCATATGTTCCTGATTCAGTAAAAGCAAGACATATTTTGTTGCAACCTACACAAAACCAAAGCTCTGAAATGATCTTCGCGCTTGCAGATAGTATTAAAAGTTTACTTGAAAATGGTGCAAACTTTGCTACCTTATCCGACCAGTATTCTGCAGATAATGCTGCAAATGAAAAAGGTGGTGATCTAGGCTGGTTTAGAGCAAATGAAATGATTAAATCTTTCAGCGATACTAGTTTTAATGCAAAAGTTGGTGAATACAAGTTAGTTGCTACACAATACGGTTTACACATTGTTCAGGTAACACAAAAGGCACAAAACGAAAGAAAAGTGAAAGTTGCCATGTTAGGTCGTAAATTAGAGCCAAGTTCTGAAACGTACCAACAAACATATGCTGAAGCAAGTAAATTTGCCGGCAACAACCACACTTATCAAGAGTTTATTAATGCAATAGAAACAGACGGTTTTACAAAGAAAATTGCATCTAATATAAAAGAATCTGATCAACAATTAGCTGGCTTAGATAGTCCAAGAGAACTAATTCGTTCTATTTACAGTACAGAATTAAATGATATTATTAAATCTCAAAATAATCCAATTTTTGAATTAGGAGATCGATTTGTAATTGGATTTGTTACTGAAGTTAAAGAAGAAGGTATTGCGCCTCTTGATCAAGTTAAAGCACAAATTACAGTGCAGGTTAAAAAACAAAAGAAGGCTGATTATTTGGCAGAAAAGTTCAATGAAGAACTGGCTGGTGGCAATGACCTGGAATCCTTAGCAATTAAATTTAATACTGAAGTATTCGAGGCAACTGACATAAGTTTTAGATCTTATTCTGTGCCAAATGCCGGAATTGAACCAAAGCTTGTGTCTGTAGCTACTACAGCCAAAATGGATAAAGTATTTGGTCCTATTAAAGGAGAAAATAATGTTTTTGCACTTAAAGTAACATCCGTTGCTACAGAAGAGATTGTAGATGTTGATATGCAACAAACACAGACTATGATTCAACTTAGGAACAGAGCTAACTATGAAGCATTTGATGCTTTAAAAGAATCTGCAAACATCATTGACAGAAGAGCTAAATTCTACTAGAATATAACAAACTTATAATAAAAAAACGGTATGAAAGATTTCATACCGTTTTTTTAATCTATATTAGATTCAAAATTGAATAAATTATAGCAGCAATTCCCCAATAAAGAAAAAATCCCCATATAAAAGTATAATATGCAAGCCTACCTACCGATGGAAGAGCATATTCTCTCTCCAAAACCCAAAAAGTGATACTAAAGTATAATGATATAGTGCCTAATGCAATCCATAAAATATAACCCCAATTCTGACCAACCAAAACTCCCCAATAACTAAGAACTAGCAATGGAAATATTATTAGCCAATCTGCCCATGCAAATGCAAGCGAATACTTGTAATGCGACTTATCACGCCAATCCTCACCTTTACCAATAATTAAATCTTTTGTTTTTTGGCTGTTAGGCTTAAAAATCATCATAAGTTGTGCAACCATTAAAGGAAAAAAGGTGATAATACCGAAAATAGCAATTATCCATGTTAAGGTAGTTGGCTTTATCATAGGTATTATACTTTAAAGATT
Organism: Marinilabiliales bacterium; assembly: GCA_002869305.1. Lineage (GTDB taxonomy): Bacteria > Bacteroidota > Bacteroidia > Bacteroidales > UBA12077 > UBA12077. The sequence continues at coordinate 3,622 of PKTC01000056.1, read as the reverse complement.
TTTCTATTTATCCACAATCCAATTATTCCAAAAAGCGAGGGCATAGCCCATAAAAACATAGCCGCTAATACCATATCAAAACTCATACTTTCTCTAAATGCGTAGAATAATGGAAAATAAACACAAATTGCGAATGTCATCATTGCAGTGGTTAATCCATAGAATTTTCTCTTTAGTATTCCTACAATCGCTATAAGAGTTAAAGGAAGCGCCCACAGAATATCTGCAATAGCCACAGCCCTTTCAACATCAGCGAGCGTTCGATCAATTTCGTTTCCCATAAAACTATTATCTTGAACTCCTAATTTAATCGCCCCTTCCCAGTTTAATAATGAATACATCTGCATCAACCAGGCCAAACATATTAATAATAATGCTAAAATGGCAATCCATACTCCAAAGGGATAACGTCCTAATATTTTTTTCATGATAATAAGTTTTAACCTTCTAATTTAAATTTAATTATTCATACCTTAAAGCATTCACCGGATTTGCATATGCTGCTTTAATTGCGCGCAGGTTAATTGTAATAAGGGCTATCAATAGAGCCAAAATTCCACTCAAAACGAAAATTCCGACATTAATATTAATTTTATATGAGAAATTATTTAACCACTTAGTAGCTAAGAAATAAGCTAAAGGCCAACTAATTATATTAGCAATTATTACCCAGATCATAATTTCTTTTGATAAAATAAACACAATCCGAGATACCGAAGCACCCAAAGCTTTTCTTATTCCAATTTCTTTGGTTCTTTTCTCGGCCATAAACGAAGCTAAACCAAACAATCCTAAACTTGATATCAGAATTGCTATTAAAGTAAAATATCGAGTTAGTTTCGCTAAGTGATTCTCATTTTTATACATGTTTTCAATGCTTTCATCAAGAAAATAGTATTCGAATGGATCGTTTGGCGCAAAAATTTTAAATTCATCATTTAAAATTGATATAACCTTTTTTGACTTATTAGGATCTAACCGAACATACATATAAAATCTTTCGCCAGGAAATGAGGTCAATACCATTGGTTTTATTTGATTATATAAAGGTTGAAAATTAAAATTCTTTATAACACCTGCAATATATCCTGAAAATCGACCGGTAGAGAATCTTTTGCCAACTGCATCGTCAAGGTTTAAAAGATCGGCTGCAGCTTCATTTATAATAAATGATGCAATGGTATCTCCATCATTATGCCTTTTAAAGTCGGTGCCATTTAATAAATCCATTTGCATAGTTGAAATAAAATCATGATCTACAAACATTAAATCCATCAATACACGATCTTCGTGATTACTGCCTTCCCAAGTAACTGGAGCCATATGCACAACGTCGGTTAGTTCATGTGATAAAACAGTTACTTCTTGTATTTCCGAATAGGTCAGTAATCTATCTTTTAACAATTCGTAATTATCACCATTTCCTTGTAAACTAAAATATATAATTCCCTCCTTTTTAAAACCAAGGTCCTTTTTATTTAAATAATTCATTTGTCTCATTATTACTATTGCACTAATAATAAGAACAATTGAAATAATAAATTGAGAAATTACTAAAACTTTTCTTAAAAATCCCCCTCCCGGTTTTCCTGTTTTGCTACCTTTAAAAATTCTTAGTGGATTAAGTCCTGATAAATACACAGAAGGATAGCTACCTGAAAATAGACCAACTGTAAGTACAACAATCGTAATTAAAACTAAGAAATCCGCACTGAAATAATTAAGAATTAACGATTTACTTGTTAAGGTATTAAATGTTGGTATAAACAATTCAACGAAAATAATTGCTAAAATATGAGCAACAAAAGACATAAATATTGCTTCGCCCAAAAACTGAATAATTAGGCTTTTACGTTGACCTCCAAGCACTTTTCTAATCCCAATTTCTTTTAAGCGTGACGATGCTTGAGCAGTTGTTAAATTCATAAAATTGAAACTGGCAATGATTATAATAAAAATCGATATGATTGAGAAGATATAAATGTTGGAGTAGTTACCCAGATTTGCATACTCTCCCGAAAAATTAGATTTTAAATAAACGTCTTTAAGTGCTTGTAAAAATATAGTTGCATTTAATCTTGTTGCATTTCTCTGAATTAAATCTGAGACTTTTGAGTTAAATTTTTCTAAATTAACACCTTCGTCAAGTAGTACATATGTGTAATTATTATTGTTGTAATTATCCCACATCTCCCGCGGAAAACCAAATTCATATAATAATTCATAATTAAGTAAAAAGTCAAACTGCAGATGAGAGTTTGATGGGATATCTTCAAAGACCGCTGCAATGGTAAAAACAGTTTCCTCATTTATTTTTAGATCCTTTCCAATAATATCTGTTGAATTAAATATCTTCTGAGCAAGCTTCCTGCTTATCAGAATATTTGTGTTTGAAGAAAATACATTTGCAGTATCACCTTTGATTAAATCTATATCAAATATTTTAAATACGTCTTTATCTGCAAATGAACCGTATTCATTGTAAACTTCGATATCTTCTACAAAGCCAATATCCCAAAAGAAGAATCGAGTACTTGCAATTATTTCCGGAAACTCATCTTTTATAGCTCTGCCAACTGGGGCTGGAGTTCTAGCAATTCTTTCCTTACTCCCATTTTCTTCTTTTTCCATAATAACACGATATATGTTATCTGCGTTTTTATGAAAACGATCATAGCTTAACTCATCTTTTAACCATAGGAATATTAATATTGAACAAGCCATTCCTATTGCTAGTCCAAGAATATTGATTGAAGAAAATAATTTGTTTCTTGATATATACCTGAAAGCTGTTTTGAATATATTTTTAATCATTTCAGTAAATTTATAAAAATTAATATTTCATATACCGACATCAATGCCAAATCTTATACCGAAATACTTTATGTGTTGATATTGTGCTATTTAAATCCTAATTTGTAAGATCAAAGACTTACATTGTGTATACTTTGTAAACACTTATTGTTTCTTTTCTAGTCATTCTTTTATAAATTTGGTTTAATAAAATTGTCACCATGAAGAAAAAGACTTCCAAAGTGTTAATTGTTGATGATGATGAAAATGTATTAAAATCATTAAAATTAATTCTTTGCAATGAGTTCGAATTTATTGAGACATGTAAAAATCCAAATACAATAAATCATATTTGTTCGAGTATTTCTTTTGATATTATTCTCTTGGATATGAATTTTAAGGCTGGTGTTAATACAGGCAATGAGGGTTTATATTGGCTAACTGAAATACTTAAAATAAATAAAGAAGCTGTTGTCATTATGCTCACGGCGTATGGCGATATTGAATTATCGGTAGAAGCAATGAAGCGCGGTGCTACCGATTTTGTTACAAAGCCATGGAATAACGAAAAATTAATTGCTACGATTAATGCAGGATTAAAACTTAGTAACTCAAGAAAAGAAGTCAAAACATTAAAACAAAAACAAGAATATCTTGGAACAAAGGATCTGACAAAATATCAAAAACCTATTGGCTCTTCTCCTGCTTTTCTAAAAATACTTGAAACCATAAGTAAAGTCGCAAAAACTGATGCAAATGTATTAATCCTAGGAGAAAGTGGTACTGGAAAAGAATTAATAGCCCAAGAAATTCATAGGCAATCAATAAG
>PKTC01000236.1 GCA_002869305.1 Marinilabiliales bacterium | reverse complement strand
TCCTGCGAATGTAACAAAAAATATAGAACGGCTTGCTAATAGTATTGCAATTGAGAAATCCCATTTTGTTTTTCCTACGCAAACACATAGTGCAAATATTGGGATTGTCAAATCTGAAAAAGATATTTTTCTTAATACAGATGCATTAATTACCAATATTCCAGAAATTTGTATAGCTGTCAGAACGGCTGATTGTGTCCCTATTTTGCTTTTTGACCCAGAAAAAAAAGCAATAGCCGCAATACATTCCGGATGAAAAGGAACAATTCAAAGAATTTCACAGAAAACTATTGAATTAATGCAGGTTGAATTTGGGACCAACCCTGCTGACCTCATTGCTGGAATAGGACCTTCCATCGGACCTGAGGTTTATGAAGTTGGTCCTGAAGTTATCGAAATGTTTAAGGTAGAATTTAATTCAGATAACATCTTAAAACCCATAGAAAAAACCAATAAGGCTTTATTAAATCTCTGGGAAACGAATAAACAAATTCTATTGCAATCTGGTATAATTGAGAAAAATATTGAGGTAGCCAAAATGTGTACTTATTCTATCCCCGAGTTATTTTACTCAGCCAGGAGAGATGGTGGAAAGTGCGGCCGATTAGCTTCTGGAATTTTAATTAAAAGTAAAATATGAAAACATTTTTATTGGTTTTAGTTACCATTGTATGGGGCTCAACCTTTTTCATTATTAAAGATACGGTTGCAACAGTAAACGAACATTTAATTGTGTTTGTAAGGTGTTTTCAAGCATTTATTGCCATGTTTTTATTTCAGCTTTTTAAAAACGGAAAGCAGCTATTTAATAAAAAAGCACTATTATATGGATTTATTATTGGAATATTACTAGCCATAACATATACATCACAAACAATAGGTTTAAAATATACCAGTACAGGACATAGTGCTTTTATTACAAGTTCTGCAGTTATCATTGTACCCTTTATTTTATTTCTCTTTTTTAAAGACAAACTATTAAAAATTGACATTTTTGCAGTAACGATTGTTTTTGCAGGTTTGTTTTTACTTACATATGACTTTGAAACCAGCATGAATGTTGGTGATATAATAACTATCCTAACGGCAGCATCGTATGGTTTCCATGTTGTTCTTGCCGGGAGATATGTAAAAAAAACCGATGCTGTTACAATTGTTACATATCAGTTTTTAGGAGCATCTATAGTTAGTCTTTTAGCCTTCTTTCTAACTAATAATGAAGCTGTTAACATTAGCATAAAAGCCTGGAGTAGTCTAATCTATTTAGGAATTATTGGAACCTTATTTTGCTATTTTGTTATGGTTTGGATCCAAAAATATGTTTCATCACTTAAAGTTGCTATTATTTTTTCACTTGAACCCGTTTTTGCTGCTTTATTTGGATATTTTATTATTCATGAAACATTAAACCCAAAAGAATTAATAGGAGCTGCATTAATCCTTTCGGGCGTTGTTGTACATAGTGTTTTGAAAACAAAGCAGTTAAAGCCAGTAAATAAAAATTAATCTGTTTTTCGTTGCATTAAAGTAAGTGCAATAATTCCTGCTCTGGCTACTAAGAATACAAATATTCCAAAAATAGGATCAAGTAAAGCAATTTTTAAACCATGGGCTAGACTTCCAATGGTAAATTCGCCGAGGGCTTCGATATTATCAAAAGCAGCGATTAAACCGAATGTTCTACCCCAAAATCCCCAAGCTACAGCAAACCATCCCAGGTGAGAAATTAACGAAATCGTTTTACCGTAATCAGATTTTTTAATTAGATCGTAAATGAAAATGCCTATAATAACAAATAATATAATCACTATAGGATAAGTAAAGAAAGGTCCTCCTTCATTACATTTGTCAATAATCTGTGTGAAAAGACTCATAATTTTTTGGTTTTAAATTAATACTGAATCAAATGTATAAAGGATCCCAATTGTATATTTTTAATTGCGATCAATGGCAAATTTTACTGTCCTTTTAACAAAAATAATAATATGAAATGAAACTGAGTATCCTTTCGATGTTAAATAAGGTATTAATTCTGTAATTGGTCTATAAAAAAAGGTGAATTCAAAGTATTTATGTAATATTGTTATTATGAAACGAATGCTAGCTGGTAAAATGAGAATAATCTTACTTCACATTTTATTGTGGATTGCCGTTTGGTTTTTCTTTATCTACTTTTTTAATTACAATTCACAGAACATTACATTCCCAGTATACTTTGCCAGCTTATTGCTACCTCTAACCATGGCGCTTACATATTTTGTAGTAAACTTTCTTATTCCAAATTATTTGATTTCAAAAAGATACTGGCAATTTGTTTTATATAGCTTTTATACTCTTGTTGCTTCGTCTTATTTAATTGTAATAATAATTTATGGATGCCTTATTTTTCTGCTAAGTCTTGACATTTCTATCATGCCGCCGATGAGTAAGAACTTTGTTTTTATTCTCATTATGGTGTATTTAGTGGTTGGATTGGTGAGCTTTATAAGTATCTTAAATTTAAATTTTAAAACCGTATCAAGAAATAAAGAACTACAAAACAAAATCCTGGAAACCCAGTTGCAATTAAAAGAACAGGAGCTTCATTATCTTAAAAGACAAATCCATCCACATTTTTTGTTTAATACACTAAATACAATTTATGGTTTTGCACTAAAACAGTCAAAACAAACTCCTGATATCATTCTTAAACTCTCTAATTTGTTAGATTATATTTTATATCAGATTAACAAACCACGTGTAAGCTTAAAAGAAGAGGTTTTACATATAAAAGAATATATCGATCTGGAAAAGATACGTTTTCAAGATACATTAAAAGTTGTATTTAAAGCAGATGAAATTAACGATGATATCCAGGTAGCGCCAATGCTTTTAATCCCGTTTGTTGAAAATGCATTTAAGCATGGGAATATTATAGATGGATTTTTATCCATCGAAATTAGTATAAAAGTTCCTGATAATAGTTTAGACTTTAACATTCGAAATACCTTTAATAAGGAAACACCGAATCAAAAATCAGGAATAGGCCTTGAAAATATAAAAAAGAGGCTTGATTTAAATTACAGTGATCATTACCAATTAGCTTATGACAGTAAAGACAATTGGTATTCAGTAAAGCTTTTGATTTCTAATTTAAATGCTATTAAAGATGTCTAAAATAATACATTGCTTAATTGTTGATGATGAACCAACAGCTAGAGAAATTCTTGAAAGCCATTTGCATAAAATTGATTCTGTAAAGATTGTCGGCAGTTGCAAAAATGCAGTTGAAGCTTTTAATATCATAAACTCTAAAAATATTGATCTTATTTTCCTTGATATTAATATGCCCGAAATATCAGGTTTATCGTTTGCTAAATCGATTAATCCGAATATTAAAATTGTTTTCACAACCGCTTACAGAGAGTATGCAGTTGATGGATTCGACTTGCAAGCAGTCGATTATTTATTAAAACCAATTTCATTCGATCGCTTATTACAAGCAATCAATAAATACTTTAATGAAAATACCATTTTAAATACTAAATCGGATGAAATTATTCCTGAACGAAATGAACATTTTTTTGTGCGATCAGACAGAAAAATGATTAAGATTAATTTTGATGAAATTACTTATATTGAAAGTTTAAGTGATTACATAAAAATCCATCTTACGGATAATACAGTTATCACAAGAGAAACTATCTCAAATATTGAAGCAAGGCTCCCTAAACAAAAATTTATGAGAACGCATCGGTCATTTATTATTTCCTTACAGGCAATTAATTCATTTACCAATGAAACCATCGGAATCGGTCATCATGAGATTCCTATAAGCCGAAGCTTTAAGGATGAAGTTTTAAAACGATTAGAAAACAACTGAATATAAGAGCTTATCTTATCTTTTTTTACTTCGTAGATTTTGTATTTTATCACCTCTTTTTTGAGGTTTCTTATATTTTTTTCGTGTAAGCCCGGCCTTACCTCCTGAATTATTCTTTCTGTTTTTTTCACTTTTTTCATGAAATGAAGGGCCTCGAACTACTTTGGATAAATTGCGATTATGATTTTTTAAATCAATAATCTGTGGTCGTTCCTCTCGAATCAATTCATTTGAGATCTCCACTTCTTCCGGAAAATCCAGCACCGGAATTTTAAAAGACATCAACTCTTCTATGGCAAGTTTCCATTTTTCTTCCTTTTCAGTATAAAAAAGAATTGTTTTCCCTTCCTCTTCTGCCCTTCCAGTACGCCCAATTCTGTGCATATAGTTCTCAGGGAAATGTGGTGTATCGAAATTAATTACATGTGTAATTTTTTCCAGGTCCAATCCTCTGGCCATTACATCAGTTGATATTAATACTCGATTTATACCATGATCAAATTGTTGAATTGACCTAATTCTATAATTCTGTGTTTTATTAGAATGAATAACACAAGACTCCGATTTAAGATCTTCCTCCAGGGTTTCAAACAACAAATCAGCATTTTTCTTCGACGAAATAAAAACTAAAACTTTGCTAAACTCATCTTTATCTTTCAATATATGAGTTAATAAGTTAATTTTTGTGTGAAAATTGGGAACCTTATAACAAGCTTGAATTATGTTGTCTAAAGGAGTCCCACTCACTGCAATTGAAACTTTAGCCGGAGCATCAAAGAAATCATCAATTAATGCTTCAATCTCATCTGTCATTGTTGCTGAGAACATGATATTTTGTCTTCGTGCTTTTAAAAGATCAAAGATATTTGTTAGCTGATACTGAAAACCAAGGTCCAGCATAATATCAACCTCATCGATCACTAACTTTTTAATTCCGTTTAATTGTAACACTCCACTTACTGCCAAATCGTACAAACGACCTGGAGTTGCAACAAGAATATCAGTCCCCTGGGCAACAGCCTGTTTTTGTGTGTTTATATTTGTAACTCCATAAACACCCAACGAACGAATATTCATGTAAGTTGTTAAACTTTGAATATTTTCAACAAGCTGTAGAACCAACTCACGTGTCGGAACCAGGATTAATATCCTTGGATTTAGTTGTTTCGAAAATTTTAACTCATGCAATAGAGGTAATAAATAAGCGAATGTTTTCCCGGTTCCGGTTTGGGCTATTCCAACCATATCTTTGCCTGAAAGAATTACCGGAAAAGCTCTGCTTTGAATTGGTGTTGGTTTATCAAAACCTAAATCAATTATAGCATTATTAAGATATCTTGACAATTTTAAACTTTCAAATGATTCCATGAAAAAAATTTTTTATGCAAAGGCAGAATTAAATTTAATAAGATTTGGAAAAACTAAAAACCGAAAAAATTACTTCGTATTTTTAGGTTTTCGATTCCACTTTTTTGCTTTATTATGTTCTGCAACTCCTGATTTTGGCCTCGGTCGACCTTTATATCTTTTTGCTTGTTGTTGTTTTGGGGGCTTAACCGGATCATTGTCCATTAATGGATAAGGATGGCCTTCAACTACAGGTATTTTTTTAGAAATCAATGTTTCAATTTCTTTTAAATACTCTTTCTCGTTAGCATCGCAAAAGGAAATAGCTGTTCCTTTAGCACCTGCTCTTCCTGTTCTTCCAATTCGATGAACATAGGTTTCGGCTATATTTGGGACTTCATAATTTATCACAAATTCCAGTTCATCAATATCAATTCCACGTGCAGCAATATCAGTTGCAACTAAGACTCGCGTTTTTTGCTCTTTAAAATTATTTAAAGCTCTTTGCCTTGCATTTTGTGATTTATCGCCGTGAATGGCTTCAGCCTTAACGTTATTCTTGTTCAGCACTTTAGCTACTTTATCAGCACCATACTTTGTCCTTGTAAAAACCAAAGCAGTTTTAATATCGTTGTTCTTTAAGGTATCTGCTAATAAAGCATTCTTATTTCCTTTATCAACGAAATAAACAGCTTGTTTGATAATATCAACTGTTAAAGATTCGGGGTTTACTGAAACTTTCTTTGGATTGAACAAGATAGTGCCAGCCAACTTTGTAATTGCTGGTGCCATGGTTGCCGAGAAGAAAAGAGATTGTCTTTTCTTAGGAAGCACCTGAATCATTCTTTTCACATCGTGAATAAAACCCATATCGAGCATACGGTCAGCCTCGTCCAATACAAAAATCTCCACATCGCGTAAGCTTATAAATCCTTGATTCATTAAATCCAACAACCTGCCTGGTGTTGCAACTAAAATATCTACTCCTCCTTGCAGCGAAGAAGTTTGCTTATTTTGATTTACTCCACCATAAACTACAGTACAGCGTAAATTTGTATTTCGGCCATATGCTTTAAAGCTTTCACCAATTTGTATCGCTAGCTCACGAGTTGGTGTTACAATAAGGCTTCTTATTTTTCTTTTTTTTATGTATGTTGTATTTGCACTTAATAACTGAAGTATCGGAATAGCAAATGCAGCGGTTTTTCCTGTCCCGGTTTGCGCACAACCTAGTAGATCAGTACCTTGTAATATAATAGGGATCGATTGTTCTTGTATCGGTGTTGGACTTGTATAACCTTCTTCTTTTATCGCCTTTAAAATAGGCTCAATAATTTTTAATGAGTTAAATGACATAAATAATTTTGTGTGTTGTAATAATAAAATTTGTTTTCTTCGACAAGTTTACAAGCTTTTGTCTTTGAAGTGAAAGTTCTATGCAGTAAATTGTTGATAGTTAAATTGAGGCAAAGGTAGCTCTTTTTTCTTAATTATTGATTTATTCGGTTTTAGTTAATTAGAAATCAGATATTCATGTGTGTTTAATAGTAGAAAGACACTTAAGGTTTTTGAAATTTAGCTTAATTAAAACTTAAAAAGTGTAAAATGATTACAATAAAATAAACGTGTTTTATTTATTTGGGGTTAATTCAATAAATAATGAATAATAAAATTTATCTGCATTAGTAATCCGATTGATTTTTAAATTGTTTTCTGCAATAATATCTAAAAACTCATCCCACTTAACGGACTCCGAAAAGGTGTCAGCAACATCGTTCCATAAAGTATTAGCATACAAAATTTTATTACTATAAAACATCTCTATTTGCTTAGATAAAGACAACTCATTTTGCCTTTCTGCTAAATCCCTTTTTATGTTTTCTATGTTGGCAAAATACTGGCAAACAATAATAGATCCATCTTCCGAGAGCACTTGTTTTGCTTTTGCTAATAAATCGGATTTCTCTTTACGATTAAAATAAAATAAAACATAGTTAAGTAAAATTATATCGAATTGGTTTTGAAATGGATAATTAAAAAAATCACCATGTAAAATATCTACATTATTTGTTTGCTTAAATTTTTCATTCGTAAATTCAAATACTTTTTCCTGTGTTTCAATTCCTAAAATATGAAACATAGGATAGTTTGTATTTAATACATCAATATAATTGCCATATCCACAACCAATATCTAAAACATTTATATTCTCCCTTTTCTCAACAATTTTTGTAAAAACATCTATAAACTTATATTGTGTAAAATTTTTAAATGCATTTCTACCCGACTCTGTATAATAATCCTCAGTAAAAGGAGATTTTATTTTATTAGGAATCTTGAGTCGAGATATTTCAAATAATGTTTCAGCTAACCTTATCTCATAATCCAGTGTTCCATCCTGAATCATTTCAATCCATGTTTTTTTATTCCTTTTAATGTGTTTGAAATCATATGTAGCATTGCGATATCTATTTATAAGATCTTTGACAAAAAGAAAATCTATAATTAATTTAGGTTTTTTAAAGTTGGCTCCAACAATCTGGTCTTTAAACAAGCTTTGAATCTTTGTTTTCTCATTCTTTAACAATCTATCATAGCGTTTGCTAAGAGCTAACTTTCCATCTATTAGCTTTAAAATATCAAAATGAAATAGAAGATCAATAAATGATTCTATAATTCTATTCTCACATCCTCCTTCTTTCTTAATGTTCCAATTTGTTAATATTTGTTGGAGATCATTATTAGAAATGATATATAAACATAATGCCCGTATAAAGTTCAATAGCTTCTCAAAGTATAATACCTTAATAGTACTGTTACTCTTGCTTAGTTTTGAGGCTTTA
>PKTC01000080.1 GCA_002869305.1 Marinilabiliales bacterium | reverse complement strand
GAGATATTGTAAAGAAAACACTTATGGGTGATGCTCCCAAATTTAAGGCTGTTTTTTCAAGTTTTACAGGGACATTTTCAAAACCATCGCGAGCAGCATTAATCAGGAAGGGAATGCTCACAAAAGCCATGGCCAGAGCAATTCCAACTGGATGTCCCACAAAGTTTAAACCAACAGAGGAAGCCATCTTTCCTAGAACAGAATCTCTTGATATAAACCCAAGTATAGCTATACCTGCTGCCGAATGAGGAATAACAATGGGAATATCGATTATACCGTTAATTAGTTTTTTTAATTTAAAATTCGACCGCGCAAGATAGTACGAAAGGGGTATCGCACCAATTGCGAAGAAAAGGGTAGCCAAAAATGAAACCCGAAGAGTTAGCCATATGCTACTAATAACCTCCTGATCTTGAATTGTCTCAAATATCTGGTTCGAGCTTGTTGCAAAAAACATACTGGTTAGTGGAGCTATTACAAATAGTAATATCAGCCCGCCAAGGAATATAAATAATATGGGCGTACTCCGGCTACTCATCTTTAATTTTTAAAGAAGGTTGGTTTCACTGTTATCATGGCATAAAAATAATGCTGCATTCCTTCTGGCTCAACACCTTTAATATATTCTAATGTTTTGCTTCCTAATAGTGTTGCGTAACCAAACTCCATATCTATGATATCATTCATCTTGTATTTTGCAATGAGATCAATTTCGTTTGCTAAAAATTTATCTTGTTCTTCTCCATTATACAAATAATTGTTAGCCAGTGCAAAATAATGATAACGAGCCGATAAATTCCAATTTTTCAGTTTAGAAAAATTAAATTTCACATAAGCATCTACTAAACCTGCATTTGCAGTGGTGTTAGGCGTACTAAAATAATCCATAATTCCATTATATGCATGTTTAGTTCCATACAAAATATCAAAGGCATTATCATCTAGATTTAAACTATCGCTAAGGTCATTACCTGACATGTATTCGATTCCAGCTATGATATTGAATTTTTCTGTAAGATCATATCCATATATTAAGTTGAGAAAATATGAACTCACATCTTGCCCTTTCATGTTTTTACCAAACTGATAAAATCCTCGTGCTTCAATATTACTGGCTGTTTTATTGTATTTGGCCACGACCCCTGTTGTCATCCGGTAATATTCTGTGCTTTTCGTACCCTCCTTCTGATAACCATCGGTAATTGTAATATTTGCCAACGTTAAATTTTGAACCTTCTTCTCAATCCATATTGCATTTAAGAATTTGTAATTACTTATTTGATCAGAGTAATCAGTACCAAAATTAGATACCTTAGACTGGTTAAAAGCTGTTAGCATTTTAAAATTAAGGGATTCTTTTTTATAATCCATTGTAACCCCATCATGAGAAGAACTTACCTGGTTCCAGTTTGCTGCAGAGAACAACCTTTTGTTATCAATATTAAACGATTGTCGTCCTGCGCTTACTGCCCAGAAATCGTTAAGTTGTAGTTTGAAGTATGCTTCAAATACACTTACTCCCGGGTCATCAGATTTTAACTTATATTCGCCCCAAATGCGGTAATCCTGGATTGATATTCTGGATGTTACAGTGTTATATTTATGATTAAGATTAAGCCTTGTTCGCTGTGTAACAAAATAGGCTGGATCGTTATTTTCCGTATTAAATGCTTTATAACCGTCTCTAAACTCAAATCTTGGACGGTATTGACCATCAATTTTTAATTGTGCTTGTGCTGATATGATCGTTGTAATAAATAGAACAGATACAAAAAACTTTTTCATTTTCTGATTTAATTAATAGGTTTTGCGTAAAGTTTTAATTGCTGTGGAATTGCATTAAATGTTTCTGAATAAGCTGGAACCATAGATGGCTGGCCATTTTCTTCCATAATTTTTGATCCACCGTTTTTTGATAAAATAAAATCAACAAACTTTAGAGCTAATTCTTTATTTGGAGCATTTTCTAGTACGGTAATTCCATAAACCATAGGTTGCCCTATTTTGGTAATGGTAGTTCCAGGCTCTTTTCCAACAATGTCAATACTGGCAGATTTATAGAAATCTCTTAGTTCAGAATTTTTTAAATTAATGGAGTCAGGAAGAATGACATATTTAAGTCCATGCTGTTGTGCAACGGATCTGTATAAGAACAAATAATCAATCGTATTTGACTCTAACAATGCCAATAAATCAACTTCCTTTGGACGAATATATTCCTGGTTTTTTGAAATTATTTGCTTAGCGAAACCTTCTTTGTTATAATATTTCTCAGCTAATTGGGATGTTAAAACTGCTCTGTATCCGCAAGGATCTGAATTGGGGTCGGCCCTTCCATAAATTACATCGTCTTTCAACAAAATTTCATGCCAATTCTGAGCATTGATTTCTTCTGAATACCTTGATTCGTCATGGTAAACAATCGCCATTTCATTACTGGCAAATTTAATATTCCAACCGGTATAATCCGGAATAAGCATTTCATCAATAATGGTGTAATCAGCTGATGCCATTATATCACATTCTTTATTTAGATCAGTAATTTTACGTGCACATTTTACACTGCCCGCTGATTCCAATAGAATTTCAATATCAGGATTGACTTTTGTAAATTCATCTTTCATTTGCTTTAAGGGCACAGATAAACTTCCGGCATGAAAGATGATTAGCTTGTTGTTTTCCTTTTGATTCATGTTGTTGCAGCTTACTAAGAAAAGAAATGCAACAGAAAAAAATCATATTGCTTTTATATGATTCATTTTAATTTAGGTTTGAATTTTAACATTTTAAAATCATGTTAATTAAGAAAAGTATAAAATTCTCGTGATATGATAATAAAAAACTTACCAAGTAAGTTTTTTATACTTCATTGATAAGTTTTATAAACGTCAAATTATTTATTATTCTTTTAGAATATAAGTAAATTCCACAAATCCATCATTTCCAGCCGTAACAGAAACTACTTTAAATAATCCAATTTTACTGTCTTCCGTTTGAAATGCATAAATATCATTAACTGATAACTCTTTAGCCTTTCGCTTCGCATTTTCAGTGTCAAATAATGGTTCAATAAGTTCACTGTCTGCAATTAAAAGATCAAATTGTGCTACTGTTAATAAAGAAGCATCTACTTGGTGGAAAAAGGTTGTATCCGCAACATTCCATGCTTCAGGATCATTTGTGCCTGTAAATACACCATCTAGGTTAGCTCCTGGAGAAGCTAATGTCATTAAGTTCTTAGCAGCATCATAGTAACATAGCAAATCAATATTAGCCTTATCAGATGCCGCTTCATCTAATGTGTAGGTTTTGTCAAGATTGATAGAGTAAAAGCCATCAATGGTTTCGTTATCTTGAGCACCTAACATAACAGTTTTAAAAGGTGAAGAAGAATCATCTTCGTCATCGCATCCTACAAATGCTATGCTTGTTACGAAAGCAAATAAGAATAAATAAATAAGTTTTTTCATTGTTTTATAATAATTTGGTTTGAATTGAATTAGATATGCAAAAATATACATATCGATAAAAAAAAGAAATTTTAAAGTAATTAATACTTCAACTTAGAATAATTCTAAAGTACGACAATGTTTAATAGAATAAAGCTCTGTAAAGAATATTTACAGAGCCCTAATAAGATTGAAAGTTATACTTACTATTAAAAAGCAAACTTAATTCCTTGAGCTAGAGGCAATTCTTTACCATAATTAATGGTATTGGTCTGTCGTCGCATATATGCTTTCCATGAATCAGAACCCGATTCACGTCCACCTCCGGTATCTTTTTCGCCACCAAAAGCACCACCAATTTCAGCACCCGATGTTCCACTATTAACATTGGCAATACCACAATCGGAACCTACTTCACTTAGAAATTGCTCGCTTTCGCGCATATTTAGCGTAAATAACGATGAAGATAGACCTTGAGGAACACCATTATTCAATTCTATTGCCTCCTCAAAAGTTTTATATTTTAATAAATAAACAATGGGAGCAAAGGTTTCTTCTTGCACAATGTTGTAAAAGTTTTCAGCTTCTGCTATTGCAGGTACAACATAGTTTTCTGAACTGTATTTTTCACTTTCCAGTTTATATCCACCAAATAAGATTTTTCCTCCCTCGTTTTGAACCTCTTCAACTGCATGCATGAATGCATTCACCGAATGCTTGTCAATAAGTGGACCAACTAAAGTGTGCTTGTTTAATGGATTCCCAATCTTGCAAACTATTTGTTTATAAGCATTAATCAAACGCTCTTTAACTTCGTCATATACTGTTTCATGCACAATAACACGGCGTGTTGATGTACAACGTTGCCCTGCAGTTCCAACTGCTCCAAACACAATGGATGGAATAGCCATATCCAAGTCAGCCGAATCTGAAACAATTACTGCATTGTTTCCACCTAATTCGAGAATGGTTTTTCCTAATCTTTGTCCAACGATTTTACCGACGTGCTTTCCTACTGCAGTTGATCCTGTTACTGAAAACAGAGGAATTCGTTTATCTGCTAAGAAATTATCACCTAAAACGGATGATTTGGCAATTACTAAATTAAAAACTCCTTCAGGAACATTATTATTTTTCAATACACTTTGAATAATGTTCATGGTAGCAATTGCAGACAGAGGTGTTTTTGAACTTGGTTTCCAGATAACAACATCACCAGCAATAGCAGCCAGCATAGAATTCCATGCCCATACTGCGACAGGAAAATTAAATGATGTAATTAATCCAACCAATCCCACGGGATGATATTGATCATACATTCTATGATCTTTACGTTCCGAATGCATGGTAAAACCATTCAATAATCGAGATTGCCCTACGGCAAAATCACAGATATCAATCATTTCCTGAACTTCGCCTAGTCCTTCCTGGTAAATTTTACCCATTTCAAGTGTTACTAACTTTCCAAGATCATCTTTTGCATCCCGCAGAGCTAAACCAATCTGGCGAACTATTTCGCCACGACGAGGTGCTGGGATTTCTCGCCATATTTTAAAAGCTTCCTGAGCTTTTTTTACTACCGCTTCATAATCTTCTATGGTGGCATTCTGAATTTTAGCTATTTCTTTTCCATCAATTGGTGATTCCGATGATGTAATTGCTCCCTGAACATTAAACCATTCAGTTCCAGTTGTTACTCCTGGATTGATATCTTTAATTCCTAATTTTTCTAATAATTCTTGTATGTTAAATTCTGTTGTAGTCATTTTATTATTTGTTGTCATTCCGGGCGAAGACCCGGAATCTGTTTATAATTAGCATGAGATTCCCTCCAGATAGTTATCGGGATTTGCGGAAATGACATAGTGAATATTATTCCTCCATAAAGGGATACTTATAACTTGTCGCTGGAACAAAACACTCCTTAATAGTTCGAGGACTAACCCAACGTAATAAGTTTAATTTTGAACCAGCCTTATCGTTAGTTCCTGAGCCACGAGCACCTCCAAAAGGTTGTTGGTTTACCACCGCACCAGTTGGTTTATCATTAATATAAAAGTTGCCTGCTGCATGTTCTAGTTCTTTCATTGCATATTCGATGGCATATCTGTCTTTTGAGAATACAGAACCCGTTAATGCGTACATGGAAGTACTATCAACCAGTTTTATGGTTTCTTCCCATTTAGAGTGATCATAAATGTAGATTGTTAAGATTGGACCAAATAATTCTTCTTCCATGGTAATATAATGTGGATCTTTTGTAAGAATTATAGTGGGTTCAATAAAATAACCTTTAGACTTATCGTAGTTACCACCATGAATGATTTCAACTTCTTTATCAGCTTTAGCACGATCTATAAATCCTGACAATTTGTTGAAAGAAGCTTCATCGATAACTGCATTCACAAAATTTGAAAAGTCTTCAACAGGACCCATTTTTAGGGTATCCATATCACATTTTATCTCACATAGAATTTCATCCCATAAATTATCAGGAATATATGCTCTGGAAACTGCCGAACATTTTTGTCCTTGATATTCAAAGGCTACACGTGTAATGGCTGTAGCAACTTGCTGTGCGTTTGCCGTTTCGTGCACTAGCACGAAATTTTTGCCTCCTGTCTCACCAACAATTCTTGGATACGATTTGTATTGATTTATATTGTTTCCAATTTCTTTCCAAATATTCTGAAAAACTGCCGTTGAACCGGTAAAATGTATACCTGCAAAATCAGGATGTGAAAAAATTACTCTTCCCGCTGCAGGACCAGATGCATATACCAGGTTAATTACTCCGTCTGGTAATCCTGCCTCCATAAATATTTCCATAATAATTCGAGCTGAATATATTTGTGCATTAGATGGCTTCCAAACCACTGTATTGCCCATCATAGCGGGAGCTGAAGGTAAGTTACCTGCAATGGCTGTAAAATTAAAAGGTGTTAAAGCAAATACAAATCCTTCTAAGGCACGTTGCTCAATTCTATTCCAAATTGTTTCATCTGAATCGGGCTGCTCATTAAATATTTCAGTCATATATTGAACATTAAAGCGCAAAAAATCTGCTAATTCGCAGGCTGAATCGATCTCCGCCTGATGTACAGATTTAGATTGCCCCAACATAGTTGCAGCATTTATTCGGGCCCTGTATGGTCCAGAAATCATACCTGCAGCTTTTAGGAATATGGATGCACGTTGTTTCCAGGACATGCTCGACCATTTACCACGAGCAGATAAAGCTGCTGCAATAGCTTGTTTTACATGACTCTCGTCACCTTTATGATAATAGCCTAAGATATGTTGATGATCATGTGGAGGATTTAGCTCCTTTTTATCATCCGTTCGAACTTCCTGCCCATTGATAATCATTGGGACATCAACCTCATGGGATCTGCACCACTCAATGGCTTTTGCTAATTTTTCTCGCTCTGGAGAACCTTTTTTATATGTTAGAACCGGTTCATTTTTAGCCGGTGGAGCAAAGTATAAACTCTTTTGCATGTTGTAATTTATTTTATTGCCTGCCTGTCGGCAGACGAGTTAAACATCTAATCCATAAAAGCGATATGCAAATATATACATAACGACTAAATATAAAACAAGATTTTTGTCATGTTTGACCATGATCAGATTCTATATTTTTGTAAGTAAATAACAAAAAACAATACGCTATGTTTAAAACAAATGAATATTTCGACGGTAAAGTAAAATCAATCGCATTTGAAACTTCTGAGGGACCAGCAACCATAGGTGTTATGGCAAAAGGTGAATATGAATTTGGAACTTCAACAGTTGAGTTTATGACTGTTACTTCTGGGGTAATGATTGTTCAGCAACCTGGAGAAACTGAGTGGAAAGATTACAAAGAATTTGAAACTTTCAGAGTAGAGAAGGACGTTAAATTTAAAGTAAAAGTAAAAGGCGATACTGCTTATCGTTGTCTCTATAAGTAGGTTGACATAATTAGAAGAAATCTAAATTATTTTTTTAGCATAAAATAATTACAGCAATGCTTTTATTGCATTGTTGTAATTATTTAATTTGCAGTCGATATGTATTTGCTTGCATATAGTCAAGTTGATTAATTTATTTGTATATGGCAGGACCTAAGGGCTCAAAATATTACGACGTTTTTCTTAAATTTAATGTGTGGTTAGAAAACACTGGTGGAGAGAGTATTCTAGGAAATGGAAAATTTGAACTGATTGAAGGTATTGATCAGCTAGGATCCTTAAAAGCAGCTGCCGATAAATTAGGAATTAGTTATAGAAAAGCGTGGGGAATGATTCGTGATGCTGAAGAGAAACTAGGGTTTTGCTTAACCGAAAAGCATCGTGGCGGACAACACGGAGGAAATTCGGTTCTTACTGAAGAGGGTAAGGAATTAATAGAAGCGTATAAAGAATTATTGATTGAGTTTGATGAGGCGATTTACCAAATAACTAAAAAGTTTTTTAACAAGGTGAATAAATGATCTGCTTTGTAGGACTAGACGATACAGATAATAAGGATTCAAGGGGAACAGGATTCAAATCAAGGCAATTGGGGAAACTCATAGTTGAAAAGAATCTTGGAGAAGTGGAGTCTATTTCACGTCATCAGTTATTTGTACACGAAAAAATTGCATTTACTTCG
>PKTC01000133.1 GCA_002869305.1 Marinilabiliales bacterium | reverse complement strand
GGTTCCTGAGCAAAAGAAGCTAATACAGCAAAAACAAAAACAAAAATTATCGCAACTCTTTTCATAAATACTCCTACTTGTTTTCGTTGTTAAAATTATAAAATTATTTAGAATATATAAAGTGCTAGTTTATACAATACTAATCAGAGAGTTTTAATACTTTTGTGTAGGCTTTAATACCGTTTTCTTCATAACTGATATTAAGTTTAACTGAGAACACAGAAGCTTCATAATAGTCTTTGAATTGATGAATTAATTTGCCATCATCTCGAAGTACAGCAAATGGTTTATTAATATCCAAAAATATGTTGCTCTGATGATCAAGTAAGTTAGATTCTTTGGCTTTCATTTTTCCAAGTATTAAATTAAAGATATTGGTTTTAATCATAATAATAATGTTAAAATAATCCCGGGCTTATCATTATAACTTCCCGGGATTATAACAATTACTAACCATTACCAGCCAAACCGGTGTCTTCTTTTAATTTCGTATGTGTGAGTTTCTCCATTGCGAGTAACTTCTGCCAGGTTATCACATGTTCCATCACCAAAATCAATGTTAATTTCTTCTTCCCCAATTGTAATAGTTCTGTTACCAGATACAAAGTATCTATAGCAACCTGATGCAAAATCACGAACAAGTGGAGAAGTAATTTCAGTTGTAATTTCAGTTCCATCGGCTAATGTACCATATGATGTTCCTGTAACTTCTATAACATCATCATATTTGTGACATGTTTCTGATCCTTGAACCACCTCACGTAAACGCTCTCTATGCCATGTAATAGTACCTGCACTTTCGGCTAAAATAACTGAACCGTCAGCAATAACTTCACTCATTCTATGTTGATTTTCATTCATATAACGATACACATTTCTTGTACCAAGTAATTGATTATCATCAACAAAATAATTATCGAAAGTATATACTATTTCAGCTTCGCCTTCGCCCCAATAGTATCCATAATGATTTATGTAGATTTTACATCTGAGTGAACGTCCATCATTGCAAACACAATTTTCTTCTCCAAAATCAATGGTAACTAATACAGTATCGTCTAAATATTCACGTGTAACCGTAGCACAAGGACTTAATTTATAATAATTTCCAAGTGATTCTGCTTCTTGTGTTGATTTGGTTAATGAATTGTCAAGAAAGTCAACAGCCTCATCACCTAAATCTTCAACCTCGTCGAAAATTTCAGATGCATAGGACTCATTAATTAAATCTGCGTTTTCTTCTTCAGCAGTTAGGTTTTCCGTTTCTTCACAAGAAATCAACATTAATCCAATCAATGCTAATGATATCATAGCAAAAGATTTGTAAATGTTTTTTGTTTGATTAAAAATTTTTGTTTTCATGGTTGTTAAATTTTAATTTAATAGTTTTATGATTATTTTCTGTACAGTTCCAATTTTTAAATATCATTTTCTGGAAACAAATCTAGGATGTCAACATGAAGTGAAAATGAAGAAATCATTTTTAGATATTTGTGAATTATATTGTTTATTTTTGAGTTTATATAAACGGAATAGCTATGAAAAAAATAATTATATCACTTTTATTATTATCATATTTAGGTGTTTCTTCATGCGTGATTAAAATGAAAGATGAGGAAAAATCGAAAGTTGAAGAGAGTACTGAGAAAAATGCATGTGATGAATTCCTGGAGCAATATGAAGATAAAATGGATGAATACCTGGAAGTTATCGATGCTTATTTTAATAATCCTAACGACGAAGAAATTGCTGTGCGGTATATGAAATTAATGCAGGAAGCACTGGAATTTCACAGCAAGTGGAAGGAACTTCTTGCATGTGCAGACGATGAAAAATACGCTGACAGATTTGAGGAAATTTCACGACAGGTAGAGGAAAAGTTGTCTGAACTAGGATTATAACTGAAGCATTAAATCATTATACCATATACTTCTTAATTAAGCCAAAAAGTTTTTCTTCTTCAACTGGTTTATATAAAAAACAGTAAATCAGTATTCAAGCATAGTTTTTAGTTCTCTTATTATTGCATATACAGTATGAACAATGATAAGAATTTGTTGATTAAACTATTGAATTTATTTTATGGCTTCGCACCCGTTCAACTTAGGTATACGGATACTGATTAAAATTAAATTTATATTGCGCTTTTCCAACACTTTTTTATTGGTTGTTTGCCATTTCTTTGTTTAAAATTTGAAACTAATTCCATCATCTTCGCCAATGAATGTTGTGATATATTTTATTAAGCCAAATAAAGATTGTAAGTTATAACAAACAAGATCTGCAAAATAAAGGTGTTTATAAGTAAGTAATGAAAAAGTAGTTTTTTGAAACAAAAACCTATAACTGATTATAAATTAAATATAAAACTAATTTATTATAAGCAGTTCCTCAATTAAATCACCATCCTTATTAAAAATATGAGAATAGGTTCCAAGTTCAAAGTTGGTTTTATTGGTAAAAATATCTAAAATAACCTCAATAGTAAGTTCTGGAGAATTCATGCTTTGTATGTATATAATTACATTGTCGAGCTTAATTCTTAAATCGTGCGCAGAAGTGTTGCCAGGAAATTCATTCTTTAATTCATGCTTTCCTTTTTCTGAAAATGTTTGATGTAATAGACATTGCAAACTAATAATAGTCTCGTCAATTAACTCGGTTTTACTTTTTCTAGCAAAAATTAAACTATCGATAGCATTTTTTTCCATAATATAAGAAATTAATATTCTAAGTATTATTAACTGTTAAAGCAGGAGAGAGAGTAGATTATTCCGGTACTTTAATAATACGTAAAATGAAACTTTTTATTTTATAGAAAGCAAAAAAAACCTGCTTGAGTAGCAGGTTTTTACCTAGTTAATAAAACTACTAATTAATTAGATTTTGAGCGTAATCTAATCCTTTCTTTATAAACTCTTTTGTAATTTTTCATGTTGGTTCAGCGGTTTCATAAATACGTTCAGGTATTTCAAGCTTTTCAATTCTGAATCCTTCTCGCATCTTATATTTGTATTTGTTTAGATGAATTTGCTTTCCAATTTCATGCAGTTGCTTGTCATTATAATCAAATCCAAGCAATTTTATAGCTTCGCTAACTAATCTCAGGTCGTAAATGCCTCGCGCAAAAAAACAAACCGCAATACTTGATAATATTTGTCGAATAGCTTCTTCATCTAATAATTTATCAACAACATCTTCTGGTGTTAATGTTGAATTTATCATTTCTTTCTGATCCACTGAATATCCACCATTATCTAAGTGACTATGACGAGCTCCTAACAAAAAGCCAAGGTATCCTGCTGGTCCGGTATGATATCCTGCCATTTCATTTTTACCGAAGCTCATTGCAAATTCTTTTCCTCCATAAACCGATGATGCAAAACTAACACCTTTGGCACAAGCTTTTAAGAATTCTGTAGTAGGCTTAGCTATAGTTTTTACTAATGCAATATATGCTTCTTCGTTTCCCCACTTAACATCAATATCGTTTATATCATCCTTAGTAATTTTACCCTTTTCATACATTTCTGTGATCCATGATAATACAACACCCATACTCATCGCATCAACACCGACCTGTTCAACTATATCAATTAATTTTAGTAGTGCTTTTGGTTCTGTTATGCCAACCATGGTACCTAAAGAATATATCAACTCAAAGTCGTAGCATACCGGAGTTGTTTTAAAAAAGTATGGATCATCCTGGTAAGGTTCTCTAAGGTAAGCAAGGTGAACGCATGCAACTGGACAATGCGCGCAAGCTACCCGGCGAGCTAAATGATGTTTGGCAATTTCTTCTCCTGTGACTGGTTCAATAGCATCAGTAGAGCTCATTTGTAAATTCTTAACGGGCAGTGCTCTGGCAGTATTTAACGACTTTATATTAATAGCCGTTCCAACATCATGATACTTTTTCATGAGAGTAGATTCTGTGGCCATGTTATAAATCTTATCGTAAAGCTCTCTATATTGTTTTTTGTTTGTTACTTCAATCATCTGTTTACCCGAAATAACAATTCCTTTAAGCATTTTACTTCCGAAAATAGCACCTAATCCCATTCTACCAAAGTGGCGATAAGTTTCGGTAGTTACATTAGCAAAAGTTGACATGTTTTCACCTGCCAAGCCAATCCTAAAAATTGCTCTAAGTCCTTCTATACCTTCTTTTTGGCGCATAACGCGCGCTGCTATCGAGCCATCTTTCATTCCCCAAAGGGTAGTTGCATTCTTAAATAATACTTTACCATTGCTTATGGAAAGATATATTGGCATTTCACTTTTTCCTTTAATCACAATGGCGCCATATCCTGCCATTCGAATGGCAATGGCACTTCTTCCTCCTGCATGACTTTCACCTAAATCGCCTGTATGTGGTGATTTAAACATGGCGCATGTTTTTGAGGCTAATGGGAAAGCTCCCGTTAAAGGTCCAACCGCAAATATTATTGGCGATTCAGGATCAAATGGATCAATTCCTTCAGGACATTCTTCTATAAGCAGTTGAGATGCTACTCCTGTTCCTCCCAAAAATTTTTCAAAAAGATCTTTTCGATCTTTGATAATGAATTTCTTTTTGGTTAAATCAATATATAAAACTTTCGATAAAGTATCATTATGCATCATGGCTAACTCCTTTCTTATCTTTTTGAAGCTCAATAACTTCATAAGGGCAATAATCTACACAATATCCACATTGGATACAGATTACCGGTTTATTGTCTTGTTCGTTCCAAAAAACGGCATCAACAATACAAGCATCTTTACACAGCCCACAACCAATACATTTTGAGGATTTTAATCGAACGCCACCTCCCTCTTTGGGCACTAAAGCACCAGTTGGGCAAACTGATGCGCATGGAGGATTTTCGCAAGATCGACAAACAATCACATTATAACCTTTTGAAATTCCACCACCAGATTTTATTCCAATGCAGGTATTAGATAAGCCAGCATTACCGCTTCTTCATGAACATGCAAACATACAGCTCTGGCAGCCCACGCATCTCATAGCATCTCTTACAGCAAGTTTCATAGTCAGATGTTTTTATAATTAATTACGAAGATACTAAACAAAGTAGCTTTTTTAGCTATAGTAATCATCTTATTTGATAATCTAGGCCATTGATATTTGTTAACTATTAGTTGTTATATTTTTAAAAATACCATTTAAAACGTTTGCGGAATCTTTCTACTGCACTTATATTTTTTTTATTAAATTGATTACGTAACTTTATGTAGACAAAATCTGATTAAATGAATTTGCATTTATTTGAAAAATTTATACTTATCTCGCTTGATCAAAAAAAGGGAAAATTTTTGATCGATTCGTTTTCATTAAATTATGCGCTGGCAGGTGCTATCTTACTTGAGTTGTCTGAATTAAATAAGATTTCAATAAAAAAAAAGAAAATATTTCTAACTGATAAAAAGTACACCAGAAATAATATTATCGATGCTAATATCAGATTAATTAACAAATCAAAGAAAGATAGAACACCAAAATATTGGGTTTATAAAATTGGGAACAGATCGTCTGGATTCAAAAAAATTATTTTGAATGATTTATGTTCAATGAAAATTTTAAAGATGCAAATTCGGAGTTTTTTATGGGGCATAATCAAAATAAAAAGATATCCCGCCATGAACAC
This sequence comes from Marinilabiliales bacterium, assembly GCA_002869305.1. GTDB lineage: Bacteria > Bacteroidota > Bacteroidia > Bacteroidales > UBA12077 > UBA12077. Next base: position 2,503 of record PKTC01000133.1, on the reverse strand, counting down.
AAATGAAATAAGCCAAATTAAAGATAAAATAAGGCAGGTAGTGCTCAAAAAAGATAAACCAGATCTTGAGGTTGTGTTGTTACTTAGTTTGATGGAAAGCTGCAAATTGACACGATTTCTTTTCATTGATAAAAAGGAATACAGAGAGGCAAAAAAAAGAATCAAAGAATTGGTTAAAGATATTGAGATTGGTGAAGCGGTAAGTCAAACTCTTAAGGAAATACAGGCAGCTCTTGTGGTTGCAACAACCTCTACTTTCGTTTCTACATCCTCGAGTTAAGATTCTATTTCCTTGTTTCTTAAAATTCTAAGTTGCATTGTAAGCGAAATACCTGCAAACAGTAAGAAAATTAATCCAGCAATTAGAGTTGCGTTTTGCAAATTAACCATATCAGTATACCAGCCAATGAATGGTCCTACAATCGCAAAGAAAATTCTAATAACAAAATTCCTCACAGACAAAACAGTTGCACGAACATTAGAATCTGTTAATTGGTTGATAGAATCTTTTAAAACAGGAGTTGCAAACCCTCTGAAAATATAAAACATAAATAAGATTACAATTCCCCAATAAGAAATAGTCTGACTTAAAGCTATGTATCCCAATGGAATACATAATGTAATTATAGATAGTGTAGTTGCTTTATTTAGTTTCTTTTCTATTTTGTATGCATATAATGCTATCGCTCCGACTGTTAGATTTAATGCCGTCCATATTATTCCAAAATAGAAGAGAGGGATTTCTATATGTAACAGATATGGCTGAACAATTAAAGTTGCCATAGTAAGTGTAGCTGCACCAATAACCGATGAATGGATAATATTCCATCGCAATTCTTTGTTATCTGATAGAGAATATTTTACAATTTGCAAGATATTTTTAAAGCCAACATTTAGCATTTTTGTATTTCTAACTGGTTCAATAAGGCTGAGTGCTGCAGGAATTGCAGTAAATGCAACAAAGGTTTGAACATAATAAGGAAATCTTAAACTTATACCAACCAGCAATCCTCCAACTATTCCTGCAATAGTCTCAGCTAAATTTCCAATAGAAATAATTCTTCCCTCGTACTTAACGTATTCATCTTTTCGTTTTAAATCATCGAGGGTGTCATATAGCATGGCTGAATCAGCACCGGAAATGAGGCTTTGCCCAAAACCAAGAATAATTTCTGCAATAAGAAATCCGACAAAACCGTATGAAAAACTGTAGGTTGCAAAACCTAAAAATCCGAATAGCGACCCAATCAGCAGTGTTTTTTTTCTTCCTAAAATGTCGGCAAGATAACCTGAAGGAATTTCTAAAGCTACAATTGAAATTGAATATATTGCTTTTAACAGTGAAATTTCAGACAGACTAAGACCATTGTCTTGATAAAATGGAATCATGAATGGCATAAATAGCATGAACCATTTTGCTATTTTAATAATGTAAAGTTTTGGAATGTTGTATTTTACGTTATTCACCATACTCTGTACTAAGAATTGCAAAAATACTTTTCATTGCGGAGAAATAAAATTATATATTAAAATAAATCTGTTTGGAAAGAACTGTTTAAGAATATGAATTTATTTATAAAAATTAACCAAAGCATGCCTAACAATAATTCAATTATTATAAATTTGTTAATTCAAATTAAACCTTAAATTCTATTAAACTATGGGAATGACTTTAATTGAAAAAATACTGGCAAACCATTCAAATAAAGATACGGTTAAACCAGGAGATATCGTTGATGTTTATATGGATGTTCGTGCCGCTAGAGACTTTGGTGGCGCTAACGTTGTTAAAAATATAGTAGATAACGGATTAAGCCTTGAAGATCCATCACGTACATTTTTTACTTTCGACTGTAATCCAACTGGATCGGATCAAAAGTATGCTGTTAACCAGCAGATTTGTCGTGACTTTGCGCGTGATCATGGAATTAAGATCTATGATATTGATGCGGGCATTGGAACTCATTTATTGATTCATGAGGGTTTAGCTTATTCTGGATCTACAGCAGTTACAACTGATTCGCATGCTAATATTTTAGGTGCTGTTGGAGCTTTTGGTCAAGGAATGGGTGATCAGGATATTGCCGCAGCATGGAGCAATGGAAAGTCATTGTTTAAAGTTCCAAAATCAATTAAGTTAAATTTTACGGGAGTAAAACCAAATAATGTAACAGCTAAAGATATTGTGCTTAACTTACTAAGTAAATTTGGTGCAAACACTCTTTTAGGTTACTCTGTTGAATTTCACGGAGACGCAATTGATCAACTAAGTCTAGATGAAAGAATAACTATTGCTTCTATGGGAACAGAAATGGGAGCTATTATCTTATTATTAACTCCCAACAAAGAAATAATGAGATTTAGTGAGCTAAAAGCAGGTAGAAAACTTGATTTAGTGGCAGCTGATCAAGATGCAAATTATGATCAAGAAATAGATATTAATATTTCTGCATTTATTCCAAGAGTTTCTCGCCCGGGTGCACCTCATGATACGGTTGATGTT